>CAYOTH010000015.1:0-15604 GCA_964406835.1 uncultured Oscillospiraceae bacterium | reverse complement strand
CACGGTCTTCACGCCGCGCCACCCCATGACCAAGCCGAAGCTCGACGCCCTCGTCGAGGCGGAAAAGGCGCTCGACACTGAAGCGCTGGTCAGCGCCGCAGTTGAAGGCACTGAAAGCGTTCTGGTTTAACGCCTGAAAAGCAGGAGCCACGCTGTGCGGCTCCTGCCCCTCTTTATTCCCCTTTGTTTTTCATTTTCCCGCGTCATTTCAGCACGGCGGGAGCACCGCGCCTTCGCTTGCAGACGCCCCAACGCCAGAGGGCCTCACGGCCAGCGAACGCGCACGATATTAAGGAGTGTGATTATTTCATGGAATCTGGCGGTAGTAGTATAGGCATCGTCCTGGTGATGATCTGTCTCATTGGTCTGTCGGCCTTCTTCTCGGCGACCGAAACGTCCTTCACCTCGTTCAACCACGCCCGTCTCAAGGCACTGGCCCGGGGCGGCAATAAGCGCGCTCAAAGGGCGCTTGATCTGGCCGACAATTACGACAAGCTGCTCTCGAGCATACTGATCGGCAACAACATCGTCAATATCCTGGCTTCCTCGCTGGCCACAATGGTCTTCACGGCCTGGCTGGGCGGCGCGGGCGTCACCATATCCACCGTCGTCATGACCGTGGTGGTGCTCATTTTCGGCGAGATTTCGCCCAAAACGCTGGCCAAGGATCACGCCGATCAGCTTGTCATGGTCTTCGCGCCCTTCATCGGCGCCATCATGAAACTCTTAACGCCGCTCAACTGGCTCTTTTCCCAGTGGCGCAAGCTACTGGCCAAGATCTTCCCCACGCCCGATGACGAAGGCATGGCCGAGGAGGAGCTGCTCTCTCTGGTGGCTGAGGCCGAGCAGGACGGCGAAATCGATCAGCATGAAAGCGATCTGATTCGTTCCGCCATTGAGTTCAACGATCAGACAGCCGAGGATATTTTGACTCACCGCGTGGACATTGTCGCGCTGGATGTCGAAATGACCATGGACGAAGCCGAACAGGTCTTCCGCGAAAACACTTTCTCCCGACTGCCTGTCTACGAAGAAAGCATCGACAGCATCGTCGGCGTCATTCATGAGAAGGATTTCTTTAACAACCGGACGGCCTCCTCGCTGCGCGATCTCATGAAACCGCCGCTCTTCGTCACGCCCACATCGCACATTTCCGATCTTTTGCACACCCTGCAAAAGGCCAAATCGCACATGGCCATCGTTTCTGACGAATACGGCGGCACCATGGGTATTGTCACGATGGAGGACATCATCGAAGAGCTGGTCGGCGAAATTTACGATGAACACGATCAGGTGGTCGAATCGTTCCGCAAACTGCCCGATGGCAGCTATCTGATCGACTGCACGGCCAGTCTGAAGGACATGCAGGAGCTTTTCGCCATTGAAGGCGATTTCGACGCCGCCACCGTCGGTGGCTGGGTGCTCGATCAGATGGGACGCATTCCCGCCGTGGGCGACAGCTTTGTTTTCGAGCATCGCCTCAATGTGCGTGTCACTCGCGTGGAATCCACCCGCGTCATGGAAATTTCCGTTTCCCTCATCAACGCCACCGCTTAAATTGTCCCGTTCAAAAAGGCCGTTCGGCCTTCAAAATGCCGGACGGCCTTTTTGTCATTCGGTCGTTTCAAGGGCGCTTGTTTCCCTTGACAGACTGCTTTTTATCCGCTACAGTATAAGAAAATGCCTAAAAAGGAGCCACGTATGTTTCTAGGACGAGGCGAGGAATGATAGCGACCCTCCGGAGCAATCGCATCAACTCATTTCAAAACGGAGGTTTCGCCCTATGATACTGTCCCTAGAACCCATAACACACCAAAGCTGCTTCTGGAACCGTGTTGGCCTGCTGGCCAAAGAGGCTTTTCCGTTGGAAGAATATCTTGCGCCCGAGGAGCTTGTCCGCATAGCGCAAAGCGACAACTTTGATTTCTGGGCGCTGACCGACCAGGATCAGTTCGTCGGCTTCATGGTCGTCATGACCCACCAGACGCTTTCGTATCTGTTTTTTCTGGCTATTGAACCCGTGCTGCGCAGTCGGGTCTACGGAAACGGCGCCCTTGAAGCGCTCAGGCAGCAGTATCCAGCGTACACACAGGTTGTGGATTTCGAGATGCTCAACCCGCACGCCGCCAATTGCCGCCAGCGTGAAAAGCGACGCGCCTTTTACGCGCGCAACAGATACCGGGAAACCGGCCTTTTTCTGCGCTATTTAGGCGTGGATTACAAGGTTTTCTGCCAGGGCGCTGTGTTTGACCCGGCCCTTTTCAAGGCCATGATGGCCACGCTGCGCATCGACGGCTTTAAGCCGATTTACTTTCCCCCAATAATCCGCCTAAGCCTTAACGCAAACGCCAGCTCAAAGCGCCGCTTCTGAAGAAAAGCGCTTTAAGCCGGCGCCTTTTTAGAAAGCTCGCTTCGTTTATTCAATCCACACGATTTCCCGGTTGGCGTTTGTTCCCATCAGCGTAAAGCGATCACGAAGACCGGCCGTGATAAAAAAACGCCCCGCCTCGTCAATCAAAATCGCGTCAACCTCCGTCTGGCCGCGCAAATAAGCCATGGCTTCATCGGTTCCCAGGACAAACAGCGCCGTCGAAAGCGCATCGCAGCGCGCGCCGCTGGGGCCGATCACTGTAACCGACAACAGGCCGTTTCGCGCCGGATAGCCGGTCTTGGGGTCGATAATGTGCCACCAGATGTTCCCGTCCTCATCCTCAAAATAGCGCTCATAGCCGCCGGAAGTGATGACGTTGGTCTCTTCAACCTGAACATAGCCGATGTTCTGCGTCGTGTCCTGCGGGTCGCGCACGGCAATCTTCCACATGGAGCCGTCAGTCTTTCGCCCCAGCACGGCAATGTTGCCGCCCAGGCTCATCAGCGCGCTCGTCACGCCCTTTTCCCGAAGCGCCTGCATAACTACATCGCCTGTATAGCCCTTGCCGATGCCGCCCAAATCGATCTGCATCCCCTCGGGCAGCAAAACGCCCTCGTCCGAAAGCAGCACTTTGCGGTAATCCACCTGCTTGAGCAGCGCCGTCAATTCATCCTGCTGCGGCACGCGATAGGCCGATTGTGTAAAGCCCCACGCCTTGACAAGCAAAAAAGCCGTCACGTCAAAGGCCCCCTGCGTCTCGGCGGAAACCGCCAGTGCCGTCTGCAAAAGCGTGCGCGTGTCCGGCGAAACAGGCTGCATCACCCCCTTCGAGGCATTAAGAGTACTCACCTCGTTCGTCGGTTCGGTCGTTGAAAGCAGTTTTTCCAGGCGCAAAACGTTGTCCATCACCTCGGCCAGATCCTGCTGAGCCAGCGACGGATCATAGACCGTCAGCTGCATAAACGTATCCATGGCGAAGAGCTGCGCCGTCCAGCGATCCTGAGCGGGCGTCAGCACGATGGCCTCCTCCTCGGCCCGGACGCCGGGCATCAGCCCTATAAAAAGCGCCATAAAAAGCGCCGTCAACCGCTTCATTCCGACACCTTCCCCAGCGCGGATGCCACGGCATCCATCAGCGCCTGGGAGGAATAGGTCGCACCGCTGACTGCATCCACCTCACAGCTCTGCACCTCCAAAATGGCCGCGGCAACCTTTTCAGAGCAGCGATTAAAATAGTAATCGTCACTTTCCTCGCTGTAAGCGTCAATATCGATCATTACGCCGCCCTTGAGCGTCACCGTCGCATAGACCTCGCCGTCATAGCCGTAGGCATGGCCGGAAACGACCACCTCGTCGTCCCCGCTCTGAGGCAGCGGCGCTTCTTCGTCCGGCGCAGCGCTCTTTCCAAAGGCCAACAGCACGCCGCCGCACAGCGCCAGAGCGACAAGCACCGCCGCCAGAGCCGCAGCCAGCGTCTTTTTCGAATCGCATTTTTTCTTCTGCACCAGATACTTGCGCACGCGAAAGGCCGCATACGAACCAAAAAGCGCCGTATAAACCAGCACCGAAATCACCGCGCTGCTCTTTGCAGCCAGCGCACCGGGCATGGTCACCAGCATAATGTGAACATACAAAAGCGCATAGTACGCATAGGCTGAGCGCTGAAGTTTTTTCCACTTCTTGCCCGGAATCTTCCGACGCACCGCCGGGAACGAAGTCACCGTCAGCGGCAACAGAAGCGCAATCATCACCAGCGAAATCACCGCCGCCGTCCACTGCGTCCAGGCCATGGAGGACGCCTGCGTAAACAGGCGCACAAAATACGTTTTACCATAGCAAATATTGTGGCCCAGCGTCAGTATGGCGGCCAGTATGGACAGTTCGCCGCGAATGGGCATCAGCGCCTTGATGAGCTTCGAGCCGTTTTTCAGTGCGCCCGTGCCCATGATGATAAGCCACAGCGCCGTGGCAAACGCGCCGCGGGTAAACAGCGCCAGGAACGCATTCTGCGCCCAGACCGGCAAAAACGAGCCGTCAATCAGGCCGACCAGCAGCGTCACGGCGGCGGCCGAAAGATAAAACGGCGTGGGGCGACGCTTCAGCGCCGTGCTGCACAGCGCCACAAACCCCCCTGCCCAAAGAAGAGCCCACAAAATCAGCATACCTTTGTCTCCTTATACCGAAATTCCCCTGCCCACAAGACAGGGGAATTTCGCTTTTTTATTGAGATGAATCCTGAGAACCGGCCATTTACTCGACGGTCACGCTGAACTCAAGGTTAGTGGTGTAACCGGTCGCCTTGACGACGATCTCATAAGTTCCGGCGCCCTCGAAGGCCTTGACGCTGGTATCGATCACGCCGTCCTCGCCGACCACCGCCACAGAGCCGCGGCCCTTCGCCGAGTAATCCTTGCCGTTGACAGAAACCTTGGCAATGTTGGCCAGGTAGTTGTCCAGATCTTCCTGCGCCGCACCCTCAGCCAGAACCAGCGCGTTGTTCTCCGCATCATAGACGGCAGGCATGGCGTCGGTGGAGAGCACGAAATCCGCGCTGACGGAAGCGTACTTGCCGGAGGCGTCGCTGACCGTCAGAGTGTAGCTGCCCGGAAGGCCATTCTTAAAGTGGAAGTGATCGACCTCGAACTCGGCACTCAGGCCCTCAACGGCATACTTAGCCTCGAAATCCGCAGGCATTTTCGCCGTGAAGCCGATCTCCGCCGCGTCATACGCGCCGTCTTCCACAGCCAGGCTGTAGTCGCTGCTGCTCAGCACATAGGGCAGATAAACTTCCCAGTCAAAGTTGTAATAGCCGGTATCGCCAATCAGAACGATGCGCTTGATGGTTTCGCCCATGGTGGAGGCATAGTGAACGGTATCCAGAATGCTGGCGCCGTGAACCGTCTGGCTCACGCCGGCCGACCAAGCCAGCTCCAGGCCGTAACGGGCGCCCACCCAGATGTTCTCCATGTGGCGCATGGCGTAGACCGTCTCCTCGCCGCCGTTGTTGGCGCCGTCGGTCACCACCAGCATGCCGCGCAGCTGGAACACGGCGGTGCTGCCATCGGTCAGCTTGATGCCGACCTCTTCGTCGGTCTGGTTGTCAACGCCAACCATGCCGCTGCCGGAAACCGGGAAGTTGTTGTTGTTGTTGACGTTCCAGTTCAGCTGATACTCGCCGTAATTGGTCGCCTCGCCAACATCCACATTCAGGTCATCGACATAATCGCTCATATCGATGTCATAGGTTTCGCCGACCACCTTGGAGAAGCTGATCGCACCGTTTTCGTCAATGCTAACGACCTTATAGGCGGCGGGCTTTTCCTCAAGCGCCGTGAACTCATAGGAAACATGATCCTCAACGGGGGTGTTGTAGCCCTCGCCGTCGTAAATCATGACCGAGCCGGTCGCCTCGGCGCGCAGCGCATCAATATTCTCCTGCACCTTGGCCAGATCCTCCTCGGTGATGGCCACAGCATAGGTGATGCCCAGAATCGCGCCATAGCTGCCGTTTTCGGCGTCAAAATCAGTCTTGTAGGAGCCCTCGGTCATGGTGCCGCCCCACTTATTGGTGGAAGCCGTAGTCACGGCATCCACCGTATCCGCGGCAATGCCCTCGGCGGCATAGAAATCCGCATAGGGGATATTCATCATCCCATAGAGATAGTTTTCACCCGCTTCAGCCTGCACGCTGACGCCTGAAAAGGCGACCAGCAGCACTATCGAGAGGATGAGCGCAACAAAACGGTTCTTCTTCATGGTTCCTCCTGTCTGTCCTCACGCAGGACATGGTTCGTTGTCTCGGTTAGTCATTTCTAACCGATGTAGTGAAAATAAGACGCCACCGCGTCACTGGCACACAGTATACCTTATCAGCGTTCAAAATTCCACTCTGAACCGCCGAATTTTGAGCCCGTTTAGCCCATTTTGCGGCGATAGGCCTTGGGCGTACAGCCCATCGTCGCCTGAAAAGCCCGGGCAAATTTGCTGGCATTGCTGTAGCCGACCTGCATGGCCACCTCCAAGATATTCACATCGGTATTAAGCAGCAGCTCAGCCGCCTTTTCCATACGCAGCCGCCGCGAATAAGCCGCAACGCTTTCCCCATACAGACTGCGAAAGCACTCCTTGAGTACCGTCTGCGAAACGCCGAAGCGCCGCGCCAAATCGGCAACCGTCGCCGCCTGCCCGGTCTGCTCGCGCAGATAATGCGCCGCCGCACGGCTCTGCGCTACGGCATACTTCGAAAAGCGCCGCCGTCGTCCCGGCACGCCCGCCTCGTTCTGAAGCGCCTTGAGCCAGAACAAAAGCTCGGCCATTTTGGTCTTGCCGTAGCCGAGGCGAACTTCTGGCGGCGCATCATAAAGCGTCTCAAAAAGCGACAAAAGCGCGCCGTTGGCCCTAAAAAGCGTCCGTCTCCCCTCGCCGCAATAGGCCTCTCGAAGGGTATGCCAGTCGATCTCCTGATCGTGAAGAATCGGGGCCATGCTCTGCTCGGCGCGAGGCAGATCAATCTCCCAGCGAAGCCCCCGAAAGCGTTCGCTCAGCGCGCGCCCCGCTCCCCCATCGCCCCGGCTCACCATCACATCACCCGCCGACAGCAGCAGGCTCTGCTCGCCCGACGCATATTCCATAACGCCCTCGCAGCCGTAGTCAATCCGCAGCCCGTCGTGCAACTCCGCGCCGAGGGTGTTTTCCTGGCTGTAAATCAGCCTAACGCCCGGAAAGACATCATAAACCGCCTCCTGCGGCCTGATCCTCTCCTGCATTGCGTCTCATCCTCCTTACTTTTAGTTAGCTTAATCTAACTGATATTCAAAAGCAACGGCGCATGCCGCGCCCTTTTTATTATACGCCTTGCCCTGCCAAAAGACAACGACTTTTCCGAAGGCGTCACCATAAAATAACGCGCGGGCCACCTGCCCCGGCAAAGCCTTGCTTTTGGGCTGTGTTCGTATTATAATGAAAGCGGGGTTTGCCCCATACATTCCTTTTTTCAAGAGGAGATTCCCATGTCGAAAAACGTCCTGATTATTTCTGCCAGCCCCCGCCGCGGCGGCAATTCCGATACGCTGTGCGACCGCTTCATGCAGGGCGCGCAGGAAAACGGCCATGCCGTTGAAAAGGTATTTTTGAAGGATCACACCATCCACTACTGTACAGGCTGCGGCTATTGCCACACCCATCATGTGTGCAGCCTGAAGGACGACATGGCCGCGCTGATCGACAAAATGCTTGAAGCCGACGTCATTGTGCTGGCCACGCCGGTCTATTTCTATTGCATGGACGCGCAGATGAAGACCCTCATCGACCGCACCACGCCCCGCTATACCGACATGAAGAACAAAGATTTTTATTTCATCCTCACTGCCGCCGACACCGACAAAAACAGCCTTGAGCGCACCATGGAGGCCTTCCGCGGCTTTACCGAGGACTGTCTTGAGAACGCCCGAGAGGCTGGCGTCATTTACGGCGTCGGCGCCTGGCACAAGGGCGAAATTCTGGACACATCCGCCTACAATGAAGCCTACGAAATGGGTCTGCGCGTTTAAAACAGCTGTTGCCCGCAGTAGAGGATGTGCCTTCTCCAGCCTCGGCCTGGGAAGCACGCCTTTCCATCCCATGAAAACAGACCATGAAGAGGCCAATCCCACTTCATGGTCTGTTTCTATTTCCTCTCTATCCCCCAGCTTTGAGCGCACAAGCCTTCAATTTTTATGACTTATTGAAACAGAAAACTTCTAAAACGAATGCGCCGCGTTTCCGGTTCCATAGCCCCAGCTTTTCCTCCGCAAGCCTTCAATTTTCGTAGCCCGCTACAACATAAAAAGTTCTTCCGCAAGACAAACGCTACGAAAGAGCTTTTGACATCCTGAAACGATTTAATACAGCTCCTGATCGGCCGGATCCTCCTCCAGATCGCCGGCCTGACTGGGCGCAATGCCTTCAATGCGCAGAAACGCCCGCCTGAATGTCTTCGCGTTGGTGTAGCCGACCTGAAGCGCAATGTCCTCAATGGTTTCCTCGCCGCGCTCAAGCAGCCGCCGCGCCGCCTGAACACGCACGGTATTCAGGTATTCCAGAAGAGAGCCGTCCGCTTCGGAGCGATAAAGCCGGGATAAATACTTCGGCGTGAGGCCAAAGACCTCCCCCAGGTGATACAAGCTGAGATTGGGATCGGTGTAATGCTCGTCAATATAGTCCTGAAGCCGTCGGGAGAGGCGCACGCCGTCTCCGTGCTCCCGGGGCTGAGTATCTCCGCCCAGCAGGCGAATCAGCTTCAAAAAGCATTCCCCCATATCATCCAGAGAATCTGCGCGGCTGAAGGAGAGCAGCAGCTTATCCACAGAAGCCGTCGCCGCCTGCTCCATGACCTCCTCGGTATCCAGCAAGAGGCACACCCAACCGCACAGGCGCATTCGCTCCACCCAGCCGCTGCCTTGAGCCTGCGCGCGCAGCCGCTCAATCATGCGCACGCCCACATCGCAGGCATCGCCCGGACGGCGCGCACAGATGGCGTCGCAGAGCAGCTCCAGCTCCTCGTCCTCGCGGCGGCGCATATCCTGGCGCGCAATGCGGCGCTTATACGAGGACACTTGCACAACGCCCCGCGCCCCGGCCGCGCACTGATAGGTGCAGAAATCCTGCATATCCTGATAGGCATTGGGCAGAGCTTCAAAGCTGCCCAGCACATCGCTGACCAGCGCAGAAAAAGGCACGCCCAAGGCTGTCGAAAGCTGCTCCAGCATATCCGACAGCTTATCGCCGGCCACATCGAGAAAATCACCGGCCTGATCGGCTTCAAGCACCATCAGCCAGCTGTAGAGCTGATCGTGCGGCAAACGATAGCCGACATAACGATCGCCAAAGCGGCGCACAAACAGGCTGTCAATCAAAAAGGATGCGGCATCCTGATCGCCCGCCGCCTCAGCCAGCCGGAGATCAATCGCAGGCTGCTGATCGCCAATGCGCATAAAGCTGATGATGGCAAAGAACTTGCCATTGAGGTTCAGCTGCAAAAAGGACTGCATCTCGGCATCGGGCAGGCTTTCACGCGAACCGTGCAAATGCGAGAAGAGATAGTTTTCCAGCAGCGCCTCCTGATGAATGGCCAGCTTGCGTCGCACGTCGGTGTGCTTGTCGAGCAGATCAGAATAGGAATTTTGAATCATCTGGAACTCATCGCCGCCCTCCAGAGACTGCATGGGCGCTATGCTTGAGAGCGTCTTGCGCACCGGGCGATAGTTCGTGCGCAGCAAAATGACCATGAGCAGCAGGCCAACCAGCAGGGCGCCGGCCAGCATCACTGAAAACATCACCGTCATGTGCCGCGTGCTCTGCCAGAAACAGCTCTCGCGGGAGAGCAGCATAAACGTCCAGCCATTGACCGGCGAAACCGTCTGATAACCCAGGTAGCGCTCATCGCCAATGGTATATTGAAGCGTTTCGCCGCTGCCATCGCGGCAGCAGGTCAGCTTCGACAAAAGCGTTTCATCCGCGCCCGCACCGAAAAGATACTCACCCTCATCGTCAAAGACCAGCACCACCTGATCCTCAATTTCGCCGAACCGACTCAAAAGCCGTTCAGCAGAAAGATTGACGATGATCGTGCCAAAGCGCGCGTTTTCCTCCAGCGAGCCGCTGCGTACCGAGCGAATATAGACCACTCTGGGCGTGGCGTATTTTGCATAGGAATAAAGGCCGGAAAAGAGGAAATACCCGCCGTAATCAGGCGTATCCAGCGCCGGAAAAAAGCCTCCGCTGACATCCTGGCGCTGCATAATGCGCACCGTATCGCACAGCCTCTCCCGGGAATTGGCCGTGCTGGACGTCACCAGATAATCGCCGCCCGGCAGATAGACCATCAGCTCAAGATCGTCAAAGGGACGCTGATAGGTGTTCAGCACCCCTCGCAAATCCGGCAGCAGCGCCCTCAGACGGCTCAGGCTCTTCTGGGCGTTGAGCGTATCGGTAAAATCGCCGTTCCGGCTCAGCGATTCCGCCGTATAGGGCAACTGGCTCAGCGCGTCATTGACGCCGGTCATGACGCCGAATAGCGTCTGCCGGTTCGAAGCTTCCACCTCGCTGACCACAATGCCATGGGCGTAATTGTACGAAAAGATGACGCTCACAAAGGGCGTCAGCAATATAAGTAAATATGAAATAAGCCACTTGCGTAAAACACTGCAGCGCGATAACTGCTTCGTCATATCGAAGGCCCCCTTAACGAGGTTATTACCATTATAGCGCATTCCCACTCGAAAAGAAAGGGACAAAAAGGCGAATTTCGTGGGACACATTGGCACATTTGGAAACATTTTGGCATTTTCTACCTTTTGGTCATTCCATTCGTCCTTTTGTCCCTTGCTTTTTTTGAATACTATTGCCTATACTGACCATAGAGCGGTTAATCGCCGCATAACGAAAAGGAGGTTTCCCCATGAAGAAGTTCCTTTCCCTTTGCCTGGCTGTGTGTCTTCTGCTGGCCTGCGCTTCGTTCGCCGGTGCGGAAGGCGCTCTGACCTATCCGCTGGACGGCAGCAACGAGCCGCTGACCATCCTGATGGTCGTTGAAGGCAACGCGCCCAACGCGGGCTACGCCAACTGGAACGAGACCGAATTCGTCAAGACCTGGATCGAGAAGAGCGGCATCAACGCCGAGTTCAAGGAAGTGACCGACAACGCCGCCATCGTCCTGAACCTCTCTTCCGGCGAATACCCGGATGTCGTTATGGCCTACGAATCCTACTATAACGGCGGTCTGACCGCCATGCTCGAGGATGAGCTGGCGATCAACCTGAACGATTACGCCGACTACATGCCCGATTACAACGCCGCGCTGGATCTGGACCCCAGCTATCGCCCCTATGTCACCTACACGGACGGCGGCGTCTACTTCTTCGCCAACCTGATCGCCCCCGACAACTTCTCCACCCACTGGCAGGGCATGCTGGTGCGCCAGGACTTCCTGGACAAGCTGAACATGGAAGCTCCCACCACCAATCAGGAGTTCTACGATATGCTGGTCGCCTTCCGCGATGAGCTGAACTGCTCCATCCCACTGTGCGGCAACTGGTGGAATATCCTGCTGAACAACGGCTTCTGCACCACCGAATACGGCCTGGTGAACGCTGTCGGCCATCAGGTGGACGGCGTCTACCACTACGGCGCTTATGAAGAGGGCTACCGCGGCGCGCTGGGCTATATCAACAAGCTCTACACCGAGGGCCTGTTCGACCCCAACTTCCAGACCACCGACGAGGCCACCTCGCAGGCTAGCCTGCTCTCCGGCCAGACCGGCGCTCACCCCTCCTCTTGCGCCCGCATCGCTACCATCTCCGCCCGTTCCGAGGATCCCGAGTTCAAGCTGGCCGGTATCGGCTCTCTGAACGGCTCCGACGGCACGCAGGCCTATTACACGCAGACCGACTCCCTGACGCCGCCCCGTGGCAACGCCTACATTACTGCCGACTGCAAGCAGCCCGAGCTGGCCGTCGCCTTCTTCAACTGGATCTACACCGAGGAAGGTACCGTAATCTCCAACTTCGGTCCCGAAGGCCTGTGCTGGACGCCCGATGAGAACGGCAACCCCATCCCGACCGAGTACATGAAGAACAACGAGAGCGGCCTGTCCTTCGACCAGATGCTCTATGTCCACTCCATGGCCAACCGCCCGCAGTTCAGCCTGCGTGCGCAGAGCCTGGAACGCTTCAACATGGAGAACCAGTTGGCTGCCATGGATGCCTGGGATAAGACTCAGTCCCGCACTTACATGTTGCCCGCCTACTCCATCACCGATGCCGAGCTGTCTGCCGAGGCGACCACCCTGTGGACCGACATTTCCACCTACATCAGCGAATCCTGCGTGAAGTTCATCACCGGCGAGCTGAATCTGGAAGGCGACTTCGACGCCTACATCGCCCAGCTCAAGAGCATGGGCATGGATCGCTACATCGAGATCCAGCAGATGGCTCTGGACGCCTACTACGCCAAGTAAACCCTTCCATCACGTTAGACAACGGGGGAGAGACTCCTCTCCCCCGCTCTTTTCCCCCATTTTCATGCAAAAGGAGAGATCTGCGTGCAGCGATCCTTTGGACAACGCGTCAAACGGGACATGCAGAAAAACTGGTCAGCCTACCTGCTGGTGCTGCCCGTCCTGATCTATTTTATCATCTTCCACTACAAGCCGATGTACGGTATCATCATTGCCTTTAAGAAATTCAGCATTCGTAAGGGCATCATCGGCAGTCCGTGGGTGGGCTTTCAGTACTTCAGCGACTTTCTGTCCTCCTACTACTTCTGGCGGCTGATGAAAAACACGCTGACCATCAGTCTGGCCAGCCTCATTTTCGGCTTTCCGGTTCCGATCATCTTCGCGCTTCTGCTCAACGAGGTGCGCTCCAACGGCTATAAGCGCACCATTCAGACCATTTCCTACATGCCGCACTTCATCTCTCTGGTGGTTATCTGTTCTCTGGTGCGCCTCTTCACCGCGCACAACGGCATGATCGCCGCCTTCTGCGGCCTCTTCGGCTACGATACGCGCTTTGACATGCTCAACAACGGCAAGCTCTTTATGCCGATTTATGTGCTTTCCGGCATCTGGCAGAACACCGGCTGGGACTGCATCATCTACCTCTCCGCACTAGCCGGTATCGACACGGAGCTCTACGAGGCGGCGCGCATTGACGGCGCCAACCGCTGGAAGCAGACGCTGCACGTCACTCTGCCTGGCATCCTGGGGACGGTCATCCTGCTGTTTATACTGCGCATCGGCTCTTTGATGAGCCTGGGCTACGAAAAGATTATTCTGCTCTACAACGAGGGCATTTACGAATATGCCGACGTCATTTCCTCCTATGTCTATCGGCGCGGCCTGATTAAGGGCGATTACAGCTATTCCACCGCCATCGGCCTGTTCAATTCGCTGATTAACATCATACTGGTGCTCACGGCCAACAGCGTCAGCAAGCGCATTTCCGGCCTGGGCCTGTTCTAAGGAGGATGCACCATGGCTAAAAAGAAAAAGCTGTCTCACAACGGGCGCGGCTACGAGGTCTTTCAGGTCTTCAACAACCTGTTTTTCCTGCTGGTGATCTTCATAACCGCCTATCCCATTTACTATGTGCTCATCGCCTCGATCTCCAGCCCCTCCGGCCTGGCGATCAATTACGGCATCATCTGGGCCCCCATCAAGCCCTACACGCTGGAGGCCTACCAGCGCGTGCTTCACAACGCGCAGGTGCTTACCGGCTACAAAAACACGCTGCTGATTCTCATCGGCGGCCTGACCGTCAACATGATCCTCACCGCGCTGGGCGCGTATTTCCTCGCCCTCAAGGATGTCATGTGGAGCAAGCCCATCGGCATGCTCATGCTCTTTACCATGTACTTCAGCGGCGGCATGATTCCCGGCTATCTCAACATCCGCTCGCTGGGCATGCTGGATACCCTCTGGGCGCTGTTTATCCCCGGCGCCATCAACACCTACAACATGCTGATTTTGCGCTCGGCCTTCTCCGCCGTGCCAGACAGCCTGATTGAAGCGGCGCACCTAGACGGTGCCAGCCACTTCACCATTCTGCGGCAGGTTATGCTGCCCCTGACCGGCGCGACCATGGCCGTGCTGGTGCTCTACTACGGCGTCGGCCACTGGAACGCCTGGTTCGGCGCGTCGATCTACCTGACCGACCCCTCCAAGTACCCGCTGGCGCTGGTGCTACGCAACATCCTCATTCAGAACCAGAACAGCGACATGCTGGCCGGAGACACCGGCGGCGAGCAGGGCTTCCGCGATCTGATCAAATACGCGCTGATCGTCATCGCCACGGCCCCCATACTCTGCCTGTACCCCTTCCTGCAGCGCTTCTTCGTCAAGGGCGTCATGGTGGGCGCGCTCAAGGGCTGAGAAAATCCCGCTTCAACAGCAGCAAAAACGACGGCCTCCCTCGTGGAGACCGTCGCTTTTTTATGGAATGACTTGGTGATTACTTCATCGGGCAGCCCAGCGCAGCCAGCTGATCGCGCACATACTTTTCGACGAAATCAGCCGCCTCGCCCACGGGGAGCTTCTCCTGCATGGACTTGTCGCGGGCGCTGATCTCAATGGTGCCGTTCTTGAGGCCCTTGGGGCTAACCACCACGCGCACCGGCACGCCCAAGAGATCGGCATCGGAGAACATAAAGCCGGCGCTGACCGGGCGATCGTCCCAGATGACCTCAATACCGCGCGCCTCCAGCGTCTCGGCCAGCTTCTTCGATTCGGCTGCCACCTCTTCGTTGTCCGCGCGCAGTGAGCAGATCTGCACCTGCCAGGGCGCGATGGAGATCGGCCAGATGGGGCCGTAATCGTCATGGCGCACCTCGCACACCGAGGCCACCAGACGGCCCACGCCGATGCCATAGCAGCCCATGATGGGCGTCTTGAGCGTGCCATCGGCGTCCACATAGGTCATCTCCATGGACTTGGTATACTTGTCGCCCAGCTGGAAGATGTTGCCCACCTCAATGCCGCGGGAAATGCGCAGCGCCTTCTTGCCGCACACCGGGCAGACGCCGCCCTCGAAGACCTTGGCCACATCCACATACTCAACCTCGCCGTAATCGCGCTCAATGTTGAAGCCGACATAGTGCTTGTCCACCTCATTGGCGCCGGTTGCCAGGCTGGCAATGCCCTTGAGCGAGGAATCAAAGACAATCGTATAACGTCCCTTGTGCTCGATCGGGCCGCAGAAGCCGGGCGTAATGCCGCTCTCCGGCGTCACGACGGCCGGGTGAATTTCGGCCTTGAGATAATTGCGCAGCTTGGTCTCGTTGACCTCAAGATCACCGCGGATGAAGACCAGCACATAGGCGTCGTCCTCGTTCTTCTGGTAGATAACCGCCTTGCAGGTCTGCTTTTTGTCGATGTGCAGGAAATCGCACAGCTCCTCAATGGTCTTCTCGGCCGGCGTATCGATCTTGCGTAGCTCCTCCATCTCGCCCGCCTCGTTGTCGATCAGGCTGGGCGCGGCCTCCATGTTGGCGCGATAATCGCACTCGCGGCACAGCACGATGCTGTCCTCGCCGATGTCGGTGAGCAGCATGTACTCATGCGAGATCTTGCCACCCATCATGCCGGAATCGGAGCAGACTGCCACCACCTCGGGCACGCCGCAGCGGGCGAAGATGCGGTGATAGGCGTCGTAGCAGCGCTGGTAATACTTTTCCAGGTCCTCCTGCGAGGTATGGAAG
>CAYOTH010000014.1:0-15881 GCA_964406835.1 uncultured Oscillospiraceae bacterium | reverse complement strand
TGATCGATGTGCGGGCCGTCGCCGGTATAATAGAGGTAGAGGTCAATGTTATATTTGGCCAGTGCATCGGCAATTTCCATAATCAGATCGCGATGAGAGCAGGCCTCGCCGGGCCGCGTGCCGGCTATGGCGTCGTAGGTTTTGTTGGGGCCGAGCAAAAAACGGCTGCCCTGCATGATGGTGATAACGTAATACCCGGCGCCGACTTCATGCAGGCGACGTGCCAGATCGCGCACGTCAACGCTGTCTACGCACCGGTTCCAGTCGATTGCTGCGTGGGAATAGAGATCGGCAGCCGTATCGCTGGGATTGCCGTAAAGATAGTGATTAAATACGCCGAAGCGGCGGGCGAGAAAAGCATCCTGAAATTGAGACATGATCGTTTCCTCCTCTTTCGCTGATTCGTGCCGTCTTTTAGAGAGTTCTCCGTGTTGCGTGAGATTCCTGCCGGCAGGGCGGAGGCGGGGCGGCTTTATTTTGCTTGTGCGTTGGGGGAGTTTTCATTGGAAGGCTTGAAAAGTGCGGCCATTCATGCTATGATAAAAACATTCATATTTCCCGGGAGTGTATAGTAAAATGGTTCTTTTGTCATTGCAGGACGTGTGCAAGGCTTTTGGCCTGAACGTCATTTTGAAAGATATTACGCTGACGCTTAAAGAGGGGCAGAGGCTCGGCCTGGTGGGTGTCAACGGCAGCGGCAAATCGACGCTGATGAAGATCATCACCGGAGAGATGGCGCCCGACAGCGGCACGGTGAATCTTTTGCGCGGCACGCGTGTGGGGCTTTTGACTCAGCAGGCCGATATCACCTCGGATTTGACGGTGGTTGAGGAGCTGTCCCGCGTGTTCGAGCCTCAGCAGAAAATGGAGGAGCGTCTGCGTGAATTGGAGCGGCTGATGGCCGATCATCATGAGGATGCCGATCATCTTGAGGCGCTCAGCAGCGAATATACGCGCCTGACCGATCGCTTTGAGCAGGCTGGAGGCTATGAGTGGCCCAGTCGCATTCAGGGCGTGCTGGCTGGATTGGGCTTTTCCAAGGAACGGCGCGAGCAGCCGGCGCGTCTTTTGTCCGGCGGCGAGAAAACGCGGCTGTGTCTGGCGCGGATCCTGCTGATGCAGCCGGAACTGCTTATGCTGGATGAGCCGACCAACCATTTGGATTTGGCGGCGACGCAGTGGCTGGAGGAAACGCTGCGCAAGTATAAAGGGACGGCCATTGTCATATCACATGACCGCTATTTCCTCAATTCCGTTTGCGATTGCATGGCCGAACTGTCCATGACGCGCCTGACGCAGTATAACGGCAATTATGATGCCTTTATGACGCAGCGCCGCATGAATCTTGAGCGGCAGCTCAAGGAATACGAGATGCAGCAAAAGGAAATTGCGCGTCAGCAGGCTATTATTGATCGCTATCGCATGTATAATCGCGAGAAGAGCATCAAAGCTGCCGAAAGCCGTGAAAAGCGCCTTGAAAAGATTGAGCGCATTGAGCGCCCGGTTGATGAGCAGAAGGTACGCTTTTCCTTTGAGGCCAAGCGGCGTACTGGCGACGATGTGCTGATGATTCGCGATCTCTCCAAGGGCTTTGACGGGCGCACGCTGTTCCAGCATTTTGAATTGCATTTGCGCGCCGGAGACCGCGTGGCGGTGATCGGCCCCAACGGTGTGGGCAAAACGACGCTTCTGCGTATTATCATGCGCGAGCTGCCCAGCGATACCGGCGAGGTGATCTATGGCACCAATGTCGATATCGGATATTACGATCAGCATCAGGCCGGTTTGACGATGAGCAAAACCGTCATGGATGAATTGTGGGATGCCTTTCCGCGCATGGAGCCGGATGAGGTGCGCGGCGTGCTGGCGCTTTTCCTCTTTACCGGCGACGATGTGTTTAAGAAGATTGAGACGATTTCCGGCGGTGAGCGCGGCCGCGTAGCCTTGGCTAAGCTGATGCTCAAAAAGGACAATCTTCTGCTGCTGGACGAACCGACCAACCATCTGGATATGGATTCCCGCGAGGTGCTCGAGGGCGCGCTGGATGATTTTGGTGGCAGCTGCTGACCGTCTCGCATGACCGCTATTTCATTAACCGCGTGGCCAACCGCGTGATTGAGATGAACCGCGACGGCATCACCGAATATCTGGGCAATTATGACGAATATCTGGAAAAGAAGCGCCTGATCGAAGCGGGCGAGGAGGAAAATGCGGTCTCTTCGACAAAAACTCGTACGCAGCTCGACAAGGAAAAGCGGCTGGAGCGGCTTAAACGGGAATCGGCCAAGGCGCTCGAGATGCGCGTCAAGGAGCTGGAAGCACAAATTGCCCGCTGTGAGGAGCGTGTGGCC
The DNA here is from genome assembly GCA_964406835.1 of uncultured Oscillospiraceae bacterium. Taxonomy (GTDB): domain Bacteria; phylum Bacillota; class Clostridia; order Christensenellales; family Aristaeellaceae; genus Firm-10. The sequence goes on along the minus strand of CAYOTH010000014.1, from coordinate 13,530 downwards.
GAGCTTGAAGGGGCGATGGCCGATCCGGCGACCTATCAGGATGCGAATCGAGCGGCCACTGTGGCCCGGGAGCATAAGGAGGCCCAGCAGGAGCTGGAAGAGCTGTACGATGAATGGACGCAGACGGCTGATATGCTCTGATTGACGGCAATCAATAAAAAATTTCTGGCCCGGTGTGCCACCCCCAAAATGGGGCGGTTCACCGGGCTACTTTTACAATCCGTCAATAAATGCGCCAAGAGAAGGGGACGGCGCTAAATATCAGCCAAAAATGAAGCATTATAGTGTACAAAATGAGCATTTGTTCATTTTGCTTAAAAGAATTGACACATTGCTGTATAACTATTTGCGCGTTGTGATATGGACAAATTTCATGGAAGCGGATATAATAGCATTAAGCAGAAAGGGCGTGATGTTGTGGGCGATATCATTTCTATGGCGACTTATAAGCAGGAAAACGGGATCGATGTGCCGTTTTCTTCCTACTATACGCTGAATGCAACCGGCGGGCAGTTCAGGCAGGCCTTTGAACAGGCGGCTGAAATGATGACGGATCTGGAAGGGCGCTGCGGAAAGCGGCCCTATGCGGTGCTGGTCGGCTATGTGGATCAGAACGGCCGCGCCAGACTGCTGAGAAAGCCCTGCGCCTATGCCAGCCGGGAAGTCTTTGAGATGTCGGTTGAACAGGAGAGCATGAGAGTGATTGCTCTGGTGGATAACGACGCGTGAGACGGGCTGGGCAAAGTCTTTTGCTGAGCTTAATAAAAAATGGACACCGGGCATATGATAAAGAGAGCGCCGCATTCAGACAGGCGGGAGGCACAGGCCCCGCGGCGCTGCTTGACGCCTTCAAAACGCCCTGCCCCGGCCGTGTTCATATTGTCTTTTTGCAAAAAACCGGCGCAGCATCTTGACAAGAAGCCGTGCCGGTTGTATTCTTAAAGAGTACCCTTTATCAGGTTCTTTTTTGACTTTAACGCTATTTTTTCAGGAGGTGGAGCCGGATGGACGTTGGCGGTAGATGCTCGATGGTCGAAGGCGTGTATCGAAGTAGACGCGCGTGCGCATCCGGTTTTCATCGCGCACGTTACGAATTGCGTTGAACACTTCACAGACATCGTCTTCTTTCATCACATCGCACAGCGCCATGGACACAGCCGCATTTTGGCGGGGTGTCTTGTTTTTGTTGCGGTTTGAGGCGGATCGGTTGCCGCATTTATGAAAGGAGGATGTTCCCATGGATCGTGAAATCATTCATTCCCGGCTGATGCAGCTGGTGGACAACAACAAAAAGAACGAGTTGCGCGGCGCGTTGCTTATGCTCAACGTGGTCGATATTGCGCAGTTTATGGAAAGCCTTGAAAGCGAAAAGCTGCTCATGGTCTTCCGTATTTTGCCCAAGGATATCGCTGCGGAGGTTTTTGCCTATATTGACAGCGAGCAGCAACAGCAGCTGGTTTCCCTGATTGGCGACGGCGAAATTCATTCACTGCTGGACGAAATGTTCCTGGATGATGCCGTTGACTTTCTGGAGGAGCTGCCGGCCTCGGTGGTCAAGCGCGTTTTGCAGAATACCGACCCGACCAAGCGCGCGCTGATTAATCAGTTCCTGAAATATCCGGATTATTCGGCCGGGTCTTTGATGACCATTGAATTTGCCGAATTCCACAATTCTATGACCGTGCGTCAGGCGATGGATTCCCTGCGCAAGACCGGCCTGGATAAGGAAACCATCTACACCTGCTATGTCATTGACAGTCAGCGGCATCTGGTTGGCACCATTGCGCTGCGTCACCTCATACTGGCCGACGAGGACAAATCCGTTTCCGACATTATGCAGACCAACGTCATCTCCGTGAAGACGCTGGACGATCAGGAAATCGTCGCCGATACTGTCCGCAAATACGACTTGATGAGCATTCCGGTCGTGGACAACGAAAACCGCCTGGTCGGTATTGTCACCGCTGATGATATTATGGACGTCATCGAAGAGGAGAATACCGAAGACATCGAAAAGATGGGCGGTCTGCTGCCTTCCGACGATCAGTACCTCAAAACGCCGATTCTTACGCTGTTTAAAAACCGCATTCCATGGTTGCTCATTCTCATGATCTCGGCCACCTTTACCGGCATGATTATTACGCACTACGAGGAAGTGCTCAGCGAGACCGGCAAACTGGGCGTGCTGCTCACGGCCTGTCTGCCCATGCTGATGGACACCGGCGGAAACTGCGGCGCGCAGTCCTCGACGCTGGTTATCCGCGGTTTGGCTCTGGGCGAGGTTCGCTTTAAGGATATCTTTCGCGTCTGGTGGCGCGAGGCCCGCGTGGCGCTTTTGGTGGGTGGCGTGCTGATGCTGGTCAATATCGCCCGTCAGCTGCTGCTGTATACCTTCACGGCCGGCGTAACGGCCGAAACGGTGATGGTTACGATGGTGGTTTCCATTGCCATGTTCCTGACGGTGGTCATCGCCAAGTCGATCGGCTGTACGCTGCCGCTCATGGCCAGCAAGCTTCATCTCGACCCGGCGCTCATGGCCAGCCCGGTCATTACCACGCTGGTGGACGCTTGCTCGCTGACCATTCTCTTTTCCATTGCCACGGCCGTTATGTAACGAAACAAAGGAGCGCTTCATACCATGAAAGAAATTCTCGGCTGTATTCGGCGCGCCGATCAGGATTTTCGGATGATCCAAAGCGGCGACCGCGTAGCCGTGGGCGTCTCCGGCGGCAAGGACAGCATGCTTTTGCTCTATGCGCTGGGGCTGTACCGCCGCTTCTGTCCGCGGTCTTTCACCCTGGAAGCGCTGACGCTGACCATGGGGCTGGAGCCGTTTGATCTTGATCCGGTGCGCGCGCTGTGCCAATCGCTGGATATTCCCTATACCGTGCGCGAAACGCAGATCGGCCGCATCATCTTCGAGGAACGCCGCGAGAAGAATCCCTGCTCCCTGTGCTCAAAAATGCGGCGCGGCGCGCTCAACGACCTGTGCGCGGAGCGGGGCATCAACAAGCTGGCGCTGGGACATCACCGCGATGACGCCCTCGAAACGCTTCTGATGAGTATGCTCTATGAGGGCCGGATGCACACCTTTCAGCCGGTTACGCACCTGACGCGCAGCGGCATTACGCAGATTCGGCCGATGATCTACATCTCTGAAAAGGATGTTATTCATCAGGTGCGCGCGCTGAACCTTCCGGTCGTCCCTTCGCCCTGTCCGGCTAATGGCTATACGAAGCGCGAGGACATGAAGGCACTTCTCGATCACATCTGCCGCAGTGTCCCCAACGCACGCGAGCAGCTGCTCACCGCGCTGCGCAATGACAGCCAATATGCGCTCTGGAATAAGCCAGCACTCGCCGATCAGGACAATGCATAAAACGCAATCACCCCGCCCATGCTAACGGCAGGGTGATTTTTATGAGCAAAAAAAAACAGTCGTCGTCTCGTCAGCCTGAAAAAACATTTCAGGACGGCGATGATACGCTGCACAGCGATGTACAGGGCAGCTGGACAGGCACGCCGCTTTATGACGATATGCCCGTTCAGGATGCCGACGACCTTTGAACAAAAGCCGCGCGCCGATCTCTTTGAAAGATTGGCGCGCGATATTTTTATGATTGAGGCAGGAGATTGTCAGCTTCATCGAAGCGATTGGCCAGCATGGTGCGCAGTGAGGCCACACAGTTGCCCAGCGTTTCCTTGACCGTTCCCGTGGCTTGTCCGTTGGCCAGCAGGCGCTCGTATTCGCCCACTACCGTCTGGAAATTGTTATAGACTGTCACATCCAGCAGCGAATAGGCTTCGCCGCGCGCCGCGATCAGCAGCTTGTTCATGCCATAGGCCGAATACATATAGCGCTTCATGCCATCCAGCGTCTCTGCCGCCACATCGTCTCCGCGGCGCGTCAGAGTGTCATAGCATTGCAGAGCCTGATTGATGTCGGTTCGAATGGATTTGGCCATATAGCCGCCCAGATCATCCAGCCGATCGCCCAAACGCGACCAGCCGATTAAAGCAACCGCGCCGCCCGCCAGCACCAGCACCAGGAACACAGAAACAGCCACAGCCAGCTTTCGCCCTTTGGGGTTGATCAAGCTGCGTTTCCTGGGCCGTTTTACGGTAATCATGTATATCCCTCCGATATGCGTTTTGAAAAGCTCCGCCCCTTAATAGGGCTTCTTGTTCTATACGACATGGAATTTTGAAATTCCTGTTTTTCCCATTTTTGCCTGATTTTATAAGGTAGTTTTCACAAATCATTCTATTCATTCATGTATATATATGACGTCCTTCAGAACATCCACGTCTATTCCGCGAGGCTTTCACTATCCCGGGATTTTTGTGCGCAAAAAAGCATTTTTTAGGGACGGTGCTCCAATCTCATCAAAAAACAGCCTATAAATGAGTATCTTCGTTCCACGATTTCCCATGATCTCTTTAAAAGTCCTGGATGTATTATTATGTATATTCCTGTCATTTCAAAATATGCGAAACCTTCCTGACATTTTTTTCGTCTATTCTGATGGAGGATTATGAGTTTATCGACGGGTGGAGTGTGAAACGTCCTATGGAAAATGAGGAGCCCAAGCGGCGAAGGCCGCGCCGTTTTCGAGCTTTTGTACTGGCTTTTGTACTTTTTATGCTGATTATTCTCCCCTTTAAAGGGCCGAACTGGTATACTCGTTTGCGTTTTGGCATAAAAACCATTTACAGCCCTCTGGATGCCGACGGCGATCTGATTGACGATTATACCGATATCATGCTGGCTGCCCGAAGCTATATCCGCACCAGCCCGGAATATGTCAGCGATTATTTTTCCGGGGGCTATCCGCCGGAGGGTCAGGGTGTTTGCACGGACGTGATCTGGCGCGCGCTGAAAGCGGCCGGTTACGATTTTAAGGCGCTGATTGACGCCGATATTGCCGCGCATCCCGAGGCTTACCCGCTGGCAGACGGCCAGCCGGATCCCAACATTGATTTTCGGCGTGTGGTTAACCTGCGTGTCTTCTTTGAGCGGCACTGCCTCGCACTGACTACGCAGGCCGAAGATATTGCGCAATGGCAGCCGGGCGATTTTGTGATTTATAACGGTCATGTCGCCGTTGTTTCGGATCGCCGCAATGCTCAGGGACAGCCCTACATCATTCACCACACAGGCCACGGCGCCCTTGAAGAGGATGCGCTGACCAAATACACCATACTGGGGCATTTCCGCTGGGCGATCGACTCTTGACAAGCGATGCTTTTGACGGTACAATATGAACAAAATTGATGAGACACCCATTCGGCTTTTCGAACGCCTGATAAAGGAGAATGACCATGATTGTTCATCTGTCTGATTTTTTCCGTCTGTGCCGCGGCCGTGATGCAACGCCGGCCGTTACGGAGGCGCTTTTTCAGTGCCGCCGCGAAAAGAACGCCACGCTGCTGATCGAGCCGGGCGTTTATCACTTTTATCCGGATCATGCCACGGTGCGTGAATACTACATGTCCAACAATGACGGCGGCCGAAAGCCCATCGCTTTTCCGTTGATCGGCTTTGATGGTTTGACCATTGAGGGCAGCGGTGCGCAGTTTATCTTTCACGGCAATATTTCCCCTTTTGTCATTGATGCCAGCAAAAACGTCTTCGTGCGCAATCTCTCCATTGATTATGCGCGGCCGTTCTATTCTCAGGCGCGCATTCTGGCTTCTCAGGACGGTTATACTGATCTGACCTTTGATAAGGAGTTCCCCTGGCGTATTGAGAATGGCCAGCTGATCTTCTGTGACCCGGAAAGCGGATGGGACAGCGAGCCGGCCAGCTATTATCTGGTGACGGAATTTGATCAAATTCAGCGCATTCCCAGCCGCATGGTCTATCTGGCCTATTGGGAACACCCGGAACGCGCGGGCTTCCTGGGCAGTCTGGCCAAGGCTGTGCGGGCCGAGGCGCTGGAAAACGACATTGTGCGCCTGCATGGTGTTGACGGCCATACCGAAGGCGCCTGGTGGGTTGCGACGGACTGTCGCCGCGAGCATCCCGGTTTCTTTATCCAAAACAGCCGCAATACGCTTTTGGAGGACATTACGCTCTATCACAGCGCCTCCATGGGCGTTATTGGGCAGACCAGCGAGACCATCACGCTGCGGCGCGTCAAGACGGCGCTGCACAATGGTCGCCTGCTCAGCGTCAATGCTGACGCCACGCATTTCGTCAATTGCAGCGGCACCATATTGCTCGAGGATTGCCATCTGTGCAACATGCTGGATGACGCCGGCAACTTCCACGGCAATTATGCCACGGTTGAGCGCGTACTGGATCGGCATTCCTTCATCGTGCGGCTGATGCATGGCCAGCAGCAGGGCGTGCAGATTTACCGGCCCGGCGACGTTATTGCGCTGGTTGACCGCGAAACGCTCATGCGCTGTGGCGAAATTACCGTCAGCGATGCGCTGATGATCAATGAAAAGCTCATTCGTCTGACCGGTGAAGACGATCTGCCTGAAAACATGGCCGAGGGCATGGCTGTTGAGAATTTCACGCAGATGCCGGAGGTTATCATTCGCGGCTGTGAAACCGGCTACAATCGCCCGCGCGGATTTTTGATCAGCACCTGCCGCCGCGTCGTCATTGAAAACTGCACCTTTGCCAACATGCATCAGGGTATACACCTGACCGGCGACGCCAACAGCTGGTTTGAAAGCGGCTGTGTGCGCGATTTGACCATACGCCATTGCACCTTCCGGGGCTGCGGCTATGCCGGCGGCGCGGCGGTTGCCATCACGCCGGCAATTCAAAAGCGTGAAAACAACTACTATCACGGCAATATTCTCATAGAGGATAATCTGTTTGAATCGGATTTCCCGCGCGTGCTGATTGCGAAGAATGCCGAAAACATCACGCTGCGCCATAATCGCTGGCAGCACATTGAGCAGGATCGCCCGCATGACCCGGTTGGCGAGAACGGTTTTGACGTCAGCTTCTGCCGTCATGTCGATATCGAGCCGCTTCAAACCGCAGAAGAGTAAAACAGTCCACGGCAAAGCCCTCAGAGGATGATCCTCAGAGGGCTGATTTTTTTATATGTATTGTCTTTTATAGAACGGCATCCAGAGCCAGCGCCATGGCGCAGATGATGCCGCCGCCCTGAAGAAGACCGTCGATGCTAATGCATTCGTCGGCGGCATGGGCGTGGCCGTGTCCGGCAGGGAGATTGAGCACGGACGGATCGCCCGACAGACTCAGGCCGGTCGTGAAGGAATTGACAAGGTATTTGCTGTAGGTGCCGCCGTCCATATAGAAGGGGCGCGCCTGCGTGTTGCCGCTGGCTTTGTGGAAGGCGGAGAGCAGGGGCTGAACGGCGGGATGGCTCTCCTCGATGATGAAAGCATCCGAATCGCCGTGAACATCGATCTGTACGCTGCTTGAGGCGAAATGCGCGCGCAGAGACTGCACGATTTCTGCGCCGGAAATGGCCTCGCCATGGCGAATGTCCAGCGTGAACATGATTTTGTCATCGATGGTGCGCACCATGCCGTTGGCCACGGTCAGACTGCCCAGCACAGGCGAGGTATGGGCAATCGCCAGAGCCTGTCCGTCCGAATCGGAGAGGGCGTGGGCAATGAGCGCCATGGCCTGTCGGTCTGTTTCGGCGAGGATGTCACAGGTGGTCAGCAGCGCGGCCAGGCGGCGCAACGCGCTGTCGCCGCGGGTCGGGTGGGCGGCGTGAGAGGCGATGCCCAGCGCCGATAAAAGCAGCGTGTCACCATCCTGGGAAACGCTCAGCCAGGGCTGCGTATGCTCAGCAAGCCACGTTTTCAGGGCGGCGCTTGCATGAAGACAGCCGGTCATTTCAGGCATGACGGTGTTGTAGGCCTCTCCGCCGTTTAGAGAAACAATATCCTGGAGCGTTTTTTCCAGCGTGAGATCCAGGCGCAGAATGCCGCGTTCGCCCAGTGAGAAGGGGAAGCCGCCGTCAGGTACCAGCGCGGCCTCAGGCAGCGAGTGCTCGCGCACGAAGTTCTGAATATCCTTCATGCCGCTTTCCTCGTTGGAGCCCAGAAAGACCATCAGGCGGCTTTTGAAAGGTAGATTGAGATCGCGCGCGGCCTTGAGCAGGTACAGCGCGGCAATGACGCCGGCCTTGTTGTCGCTGACGCCCCGGCCAATCAGAAAGCCGTCGCGAAGTAGTATGTCAAAGGGGCGGGTCAAAAGCCAGTCGCGCTCGTTGACCGGTACGACGTCCAGATGAGCGAACAGGCCGATGGTCTTTTCGCCGTGTCCCGCATAGCAGAGCGCATAGCCGCTTTCAGGGTATTCGCAGACGTCAAAGCCGTTTTCACGGTAGAGCAGTGCGGCTTCGTGCAGGCAGCGCGCGCATTCGGGGCCGAAGGGTGCGCTCGGTTCCGGGGCCGACTGAACGGAGGGAATTTGAGCCAGGCGCGTCAGGTCGCGGATGATTTCATCGCGGTGTGCCTGCATGTATTGAAGAAGGCGATCGTCGTTCATAAGAACATCTCCTTTGCTTAGAAAAAGGCGCAAAAGCTGTGAAAGAGGGCTTTCAGCGCGCCATGGTTTCGCGGATGAAGCGTGTTAGATTGGCGGCCATGATCTCGTGGGCGCGGATGTTGGGGTGAACGAAATCGCCGCCCAGTCCAGCGCTGCCCAGCGTCTGAAGTTCGCGCCCGTCAATGGCCGGGACATTGTTTTTGGCGGCTGCCGCCTTGACGATGCGCCGGAAGGCATCGGCCTTGGGGGTGCCGTCCATGTCATCCGAAAAATAGAAAATATCAATGCAGAAAATAGGCTTTCCGGGGTTCTTTTCGGCGATGGTTTTGACGAAATAGCGCACGCGCGTTTCGAATTCCTCTTCGCTCATGAACAGGGCGTTGATGCCCATTTCCAGAATGGCCATGTCCCAGTCGCCACGCGTGGCCAGCCAATCAGCCATGGCGCCTTCTATGTGCGCCGAGCCGGCATAGCCCAGGTTGATCAGATCCATGCCCAGGTTTTCGGCAGTGCGGAAGGCATAGCTGCTCGGAGGCAGCAGTGACAGACTGCCATGGGTGATGGAGGAACCGTAGATCAGCAGCCGCTTTGAGGGCAGGTGTTCGGCCTTGGGCGGGCAGACGCTGCCATGCACGCCGAAAAGCTCGTAATGGGAGATCGGCAGCAGGAGCCGCACGACATGCGGGTCAAACGGGAAGCCGTTTTCGCGGTGAATGCGCTCAAGCAGCGGCATGTTGGCCGGCGGGGCGATGTGAATGCGCGTCTTTGAGGTGAAGACGGCCTTGACCGCCTCGTTCCACGGCGCGCCCATGCTGCCGTAATAGACGGGAATAATTCGGGCGGTCGGCTCGGGATCGGGGCTGAGCAGGCGCAGATCGATATCGACGCCATCGTCGCCGGTTATTTCGAAGCGCAGCTCGATGCCGGTGCCGTCGTCATTTTGGCGGCGGCCCATGTCGCTGAGCTGATCGGCGACAGTCTGGGGCGCGCGGAGCAGCAAATAGCCGTCGCCATTCGGATTTTTGCACACTTCAGAAACATTGTGCAGTTCGATATTCTGAAAAATCATGGCGTACCCTCCTTAAAAGGGATGCTTTTAGTCCGCGCAGACAGCCTGTGCGCAGGCCGAGCCGACGCGCAGATTGGCGCTGCCGACGCTGAGCGTGACCTGACCCGGCGTATGGGTGCGCACAATGGCCAGCGCGCGGCCTTCAAAGGCGTGGCAGCGGCAGGAAGTATACTGATCCTCGTTTTTCGGATCGCCGCTGAAAATGCCCAGCAGCTCACCGCCGTCCACCAGGGCGTTAAATTCATTTTGGGCATACGGGACGCGGCGGCCTTCTGCATCGGTGATGGTGATTTCGAAGTAGCACAGATCGCGGTGATCGGCGGTGAAGCGCTCGGATTCGGGCGTGACGCGGATGGCGGCCGGCGCGCCGACGGTTTGCAGCGACGAGCGGCCGCATTCCACGCCGCCTTTATAGGCGATGGCGGTCAATTCGCCCTTTTCGTAGGGGATATCCAGCGTGGCGACGGCCTTTTCCGGGCGAGCACGGCCAATTTCGCGGCCATTGAGGAGGAAGGCGATTTCGTCGGCGTCGGTGTAGACCTCGGTTTTGACCGGTTTGCCCAGATAGGCGTCGTCAAATGTCCAGCTGTCCAGCACGTCGTACCAGTGCCAGCCGGTGCCGGTGAAGCCTTCGCCATAGTGCTCGGGATGCGTGGTGAACAGGCGCGGCTCGGTATGGCCAATAGACGGGAATAATTCGGGCGGTCGGCTCGGGATCGGGGCTGAGCAGGCGCAGATCGATATCGACGCCATCGTCGCCGGTTATTTCGAAGCGCAGCTCGATGCCGGTGCCGTCGTCATTTTGGCGGCGGCCCATGTCGCTGAGCTGATCGGCGACAGTCTGGGGCGCGCGGAGCAGCAAATAGCCGTCGCCATTCGGATTTTTGCACACTTCAGAAACATTGTGCAGTTCGATATTCTGAAAAATCATGGCGTACCCTCCTTAAAAGGGATGCTTTTAGTCCGCGCAGACAGCCTGTGCGCAGGCCGAGCCGACGCGCAGATTGGCGCTGCCGACGCTGAGCGTGACCTGACCCGGCGTATGGGTGCGCACAATGGCCAGCGCGCGGCCTTCAAAGGCGTGGCAGCGGCAGGAAGTATACTGATCCTCGTTTTTCGGATCGCCGCTGAAAATGCCCAGCAGCTCACCGCCGTCCACCAGGGCGTTAAATTCATTTTGGGCATACGGGACGCGGCGGCCTTCTGCATCGGTGATGGTGATTTCGAAGTAGCACAGATCGCGGTGATCGGCGGTGAAGCGCTCGGATTCGGGCGTGACGCGGATGGCGGCCGGCGCGCCGACGGTTTGCAGCGACGAGCGGCCGCATTCCACGCCGCCTTTATAGGCGATGGCGGTCAATTCGCCCTTTTCGTAGGGGATATCCAGCGTGGCGACGGCCTTTTCCGGGCGAGCACGGCCAATTTCGCGGCCATTGAGGAGGAAGGCGATTTCGTCGGCGTCGGTGTAGACCTCGGTTTTGACCGGTTTGCCCAGATAGGCGTCGTCAAATGTCCAGCTGTCCAGCACGTCGTACCAGTGCCAGCCGGTGCCGGTGAAGCCTTCGCCATAGTGCTCGGGATGCGTGGTGAACAGGCGCGGCTCGGTATGGCCAAGCCAGACGGCCTCGCGGAAGTAGGATTGCGGACGGCGATAGCCGCACAGGTCAAGATCGCCCTGATAGCAGCTGCGCCAGGGATAATCGGCCAGACTGATGCCCGTAATGACGCCATCGCGCGCCCACAGAGCGCGTCCCGTGCCGGCCTCGCCCAGGTTGTCGTAAGCCGTCCAGGTGAAATCGCCCAGGACGTGATCGTTTCTGAGCACGCTCTGCCAGGAATCATAGAAATGAACGGCATGCGTTTCGCTGCCCCAGATAACGCGCTGAGGATAGAGCTTGTGGTCCAGCTCATAGCGCTCATAAAGGTAGTTGTAGCCGACGATATCCAGTGGGGCCATATAGTCCTGCGTCCACTGCGGCCAGCTGGTGTCTACGCCACCCTCGCCGACGTCGGGATGGCCCTGATAGAAATCGGCCTTGTAGTCGTCGGGATCGATGTCCTCGGGGTGCGTCCACATGCCGCAGACGCCGGAGGTCACCAGGCGCGTGGCGTCGTATTTGCGAATTTCGGCGCTCAGACGGGCCGACCAGGCCGCGCCGTCCGAATTGCCGTTGCGTTCGATGATTTCGTTGCCAATGGAATAGCTGACGACGCAGGGGTGATTGCGATCGCGCAGCACCATCGCGGCAATGTCGCGCGCCCACCAATCCTCGAACCAGAGGTGATAGTCGATCGCGTTTTTCTGGTTGCGCCACATATCAAAGGCCTCGTCCATGACCAGCAGACCGATTCGGTCGCAGACTTCGAGCAGGGCCAGCGACGGCGGGTTGTGGGCGATGCGCACGGCGTTGAAACCGGCTTTTTTAAGAAGCGAGAGCTTGCGCGTTTCGGCGGCCGGGAAGGCGGCAGCGCCCAGGACGCCGTGATCGTGGTGAATGCAGCCGCCGCGCATTTTTAGCGTCTTTCCGTTGAGGCGGAAGCCATGTTTGGCATCGGCTTCAATGGTACGAATTCCCACAATCGTTTCGGTTTCGTCGGTGAGCTGATCGCCGATATAAACGGCGGTTTTGAGTGTGTAGAGGTTAGGCGAATCGGGCGACCAGAGCTTGGGATCGAGAACGGTCAGTATCAGCTCCAGCGGCGCTTTGCCCTGGGCTGAAACGGGGCGGAGGTCCTCGGCGGAGGCGACGAGCGCGCCTTCGGCGTCCCAAAGAGCTGCCTTCAGGCGGGCTTCGGCGTCGATGTCGGAGGAGATTTGATAAGCGACTTTGACTGTTGCGCTCTTGTCATCGGCCTTCAGTGTGGAGACAAAGACATCGCGCGGCTCAACGCGCACGCTGCCGCCCGTCCAAAGGAAGACATCGCGATAGATACCGGCTCCGGAATACCAGCGCGTCGAGCATTGCAGGCCGTGGGTCGTGATGCTCAGTTTGTTGGTCCGGCCAAAGCGTATTTTGTCGGTGAGGTCAACTAAAAAGGGCGTGTAGCCGTGCGGGTGCATGGCCAGGAGGTCTTCATTGAGGGCAATTTCGGCGCACATGTAAGCGCCGTCCAGATCCAGTATGACGTGCTGAGGCTCGCTTTCGGGCGTCAGATATTTGACATATCGCCCGTCTCCACCCGGGAAATAGCCGTTGGAGGGGCCGCCGGGGACATGGGCGGAACGCGGCAGGGAGATGGTATAGTCATTGGGCAGATCAATGGTCTTATATTCGTTGACGCCGGGGGCTTTCAAAAGCCAGTTCTTGGAAATGCAGATTTTTTGCATGGCGAGTTCATCCTTTCGAAGCAATGCAGTGGTTAAGTCGCTTTCCTTCATTATGCACTATGGCGACTTGTTTTGCAAGAAGTATTTTTCTGATTTTTGCGGCGGTTCATCATGGTCGCTCGGCTGATGGGCAGCATGAACGGTTCTGTAAGCGTTGATCTGTTCCTTCGTAAATTGCATGAGCCAGTTTTTGCCACCTTTGGATATTATCCGGTGCGTGATAAACAGCTCGCATTTTTAAGGGCTTTGCTTTATGCAGACAGCAAAAGACTTCGGAGAGCCTATGGATGGGTGCTCGGCAACAGAATCGAAAGCAGGATTGGTCATAGCTGTGCTTTGCAAATCCGCTGCTCGGGGATTTGTTCAGGGGTCTGTTTTGTCCACAAACAATGGAGGGCGGGCTATCTCCCAGCGAGTTTTGGCCGTTCGGCCAACAAAAAACGTTCCGCCCCGAAAACGGGACGGAACGCAGAAGATCAGGCGATTAGGCGTCGATCTTGGGGGCGTTGGCCAGCAGATAGCGCTCGGCTTCCGGAGACCACAGGCCGTTGTTGGCATCGCACAGCTCAGCCAGCTTGGCGAAGAAGGGATCGGTCTTGCCCTTTTCGGCAAAATCGGCGATGGCGGTCAGGGGCAGAT
>CAYOTH010000013.1:0-15968 GCA_964406835.1 uncultured Oscillospiraceae bacterium | reverse complement strand
GATTATGTGGTCGTGGGCGAGGGCAAGAGCTATTCGCTGGATACGCTCACCAAGGCTACCAATCTGGTACTCAAGGGCGCGCGGTTGATCGGCGCCAATTCCGATTTGACCGGCCCGATTGAAAACGGCATTGCGCCGGCCTGCGGCTCGCTGATTTCTCCGATTGAGCTGGCGACGGGCAAGAAGGCCTATTTCTGCGGCAAGCCCAATCCGCTGATGATGCGCACCGGCCTGAACATTCTGGGCTGCCATTCAGGCGAGGCGGTGATGGTCGGCGATCGCATGGATACCGACATCATTTCCGGCATGGAGTGCGGCATGTCCACGATTCTGGTGCTCTCCGGCGTTTCCACGCGCGAGACGATCACCACCTTTGCTTATCGCCCGACGGTGGTTTTGGATGGCGTGGGCGATATCGTTCGCCTGGCCGATGAGCAGAAAAAGGGCTGAGGCGTCCGAAAGCCTTTGCGTTCTGTTCTGCTCACGAGATAATGAAATAAGAGGCCTCCTGCTGTCAAAGAGAAAAACGACTGCAGGAGGCTTTGGCATAAAAAGAAGCGCTCTAAAGCCGCAGACAACTTATCCGAACGGCAAGCAAACGGATTCGGCGCGTCCCCTTTGGGTTTGGCGTTGCCATCCGGCATAGGAAGGGCGAACAGGCTGGGGCTCCTTCGAAAATCCTCTTAGCCAGTATGTTCGAGGTTTTTGTTTTCAAAAGGTGTTGGCGGTTGTTTGGCAAGCGTTGTCAGGCCTTGAAAACAGCCTATTTCAAGATGAACGATCATAACAAAAGGCAATCAGGCGGCAGGCTGCCGGTTTTCCGGGCGGGATGTTTTAGGACGAGGGCAGCAGTGCGCAAAAAAAACGCCCTGCCTTAAACAGACAGGACGTGAAGAGACTGGGGTGATCGATCAGCGTTTAGCGGCTTTGTCAAACTGCGCGCAGACCTCGCGATAGCTTTCGGGCGTGCCGATGTCGATGCACTCGCCATCGAAGAGATACGCGCCCAGATTGCGACCGGTGCGGCACAGCCATTCGGGGAAGAGGCCGGGCGAATCGGGCAGACCGCCCTCGGCGAGATATTGCTGCACAAGGGGCAGCGTTTCGCGCCGGTAGAGGTAAAGCGCGTAGACGCCGATGTTGCTGGGCGGATCCTGGGGCTTTTCGACCAGCGTGAGCACGCGACCGGTCTCGTCCAGCGTGGCGACGGCGAAGCGGCGCAGCGTGTCAATGGCGTTGATGCGGCCGGCCAGAAGCGTATCGCGGCCATGGCGCTCGAAATCGTCGGTAAAGAGCTTCAGCGGGAAGGTGAAGAAGTTGTCCGAGGCGGCGACGAGCACATCGTCGTTGAGAGCGGCGCGCTCAATGACGTACTGCATATCACCCACGGCGCCCAGACGATCCTCGTTGGTGGTGGTGCCGTCGTCCCAGACGGCAAAGCGCAGCGAGGGATAGCACTTTGCCTGCTCGACCTGAGCGCACCATTCTTCGAATTGGGCGGCAAATTTGTGGTTGGTGACAATGTGAACCTCGTCTAGCTGGGGAAGGAGCGCCATTTCGCGCACGAGATAATCCATCATGGGCAGCCCGACAATGGGCAGCATGGCCTTGGGCCGGTTCAGCGTCAGTGGATAAAGGCGGGTGGCATAGCCGGCCGCCAGAATAATGGCTTTCATCGGGAGCCTCCTTGGGCGTGATTGTTGTTTTTTAGGCGATGAAACCGAAGAGGCGCATCGTCTAAAGCTATTATATAGGATGAACAGAAAAATGTCCAGCATAAAAAGACATTCTTTCAGGACAGTTTCATTAAAAAGCCTTGGAAATAGAAAAAGCGGCTTTCAAAGGTGCAAAGCCCTCGAAAGCCGGCGGTTTTACAGGCAGGCGGTCGTCTGTTGGTACGAGCGCGCAAAGTATATCAGCTCGGCGACGGCCGTGATCGACCAGGAGAAGATGTAGAGCAGATACAGCGAGGGAACCGTGCGGAAATGGGCGAAGATCGTATACACCCAGATGACGCGGAACACGCACGATCCGAGAATGACGATGACCGTCGGGATGAAGCTCTTGCCTAGGCCGCGCGATCCGGCGATGGCGTTGTCCATGAAGGCGGAAACGCCGTAGGAGAAGCTCATGATGACCAGCCGCTTCATACCGGCTTCGATGACGGCCTCTTCGGTGGTGAACAGCGCAAGGAACGGCCGCCCGAAGGCGAGCAGCAATAGCCCCAGCGTCATGCCGATGCCGAAGGAATAGGCCGTGGTCAGCGTAAAGCTCCTGAGCACGCGATCCTTCTTTCCGGCACCCAGGTTCTGGCTCATGAAACTGGAGCAGGCGGTGTAAAAGGCGGCCATGATGCCGTAAATGAGCGAGTCGGCGTTGGTGGCGGCCGAGTTTCCGGTAACCATGACGGCGTCAAAGGAATTGACGGCCGACTGAATGAACAGATTGGCAATGGCGAAGATCGAGTTTTGTAGCCCGGCGGGCAGCCCCAGCGCCAGCACATCGCGGGCATAGGCTGCGTTGACGCGCAGGTATCGGGCGTGCATACCGTACATTTCAGGATTTTTGAAGAGCGTCCAGAGGATCAAAAGTGCCGAGATATACTGTGAAATGATGCTGGCCAGCGCCACGCCGGCCACGTCGATGCCGCAGACAATAACAAAGAACAGATTGAGAATGACATTGATGATGCCCGCAATCAACAGATAATACAGCGGGCGGCGCGTGTCGCCCACGGCGCTGAGAACGCCGTTGCCGAAGTTGAACAGCGCCAGAGCCGGCATGCCCAGCATGTAGATTTTCAGGTACAGATCGGCGCCGTCAATCAGCTCGGGCTTGGTACCCAGCAGCTCCAAAAGAGGGCGGCTGCTCAAAAGCCCGGCTGCCATGACGATGACGCCGACGATGATCGAGAGAATGGCCGAGGTGTGGACGGTGTAGTGAACGTCCTCTTCGGAACGTGCGCCATAGGCACGGGCCACCAGCACGTTGACGCCGTTGCTCAGGCCGATCAAAAAGCCGGTGAACAGCGTCACCAGAATGGATGTCGAGCCGACGGCGCCCAGCTGCATGGCGCCGGCAAAACGGCCGACCACGGCCACGTCGGCCATGTTGAAGAGCACCTGCAAGATCGTGGAGAACATCAGCGGCACGCTGAAGACAATAATCTGCCGCCCCAGCGGGCCGTTGGTCAGATCATGCGTATAACCGGACATGAAATAAACACGCTCCTTTGGTTCAATAAGAAAACCGTCCCTATTATACGCGATGGGCGTGCCCATTTCAAGTCTAAAGCCGCCATGCCGAGGTAAATATTTGCGCCATCTAAACAGGACGGAATAGTGCTTGAAATGACGGAAAAGTATCATTGCCGTTCGCGTCGGACGCGTGCTATAATCAGGAAGAAGGAATCATGGATTATAACGGGCGGAGGGATGAATATGGCATCTGTGATAACGCTTAAAAATGCGGCGTTCGAAGTCCGGATTGATGTTCAGCGCGGTACGCTGACATTGGGAGATGCACAAAGCAGCTATCGGCTGTTTATCTGTCCGGAGGCAGCGCTCTGCGCGCCCGAGGCGGACGGCGAGAAAACGGCCTACACGCTGGAGGAAGCGCAGGCGCAGAGGGGGCGTGCTGTTTTGCGCTTTGTTTCCGAAAAGATCGATTACACCCTGACGCTGGATTTGACCGGCGAGGATTTGCGGCTGATTCCGAAAATGACGCGCTGCACGGCGCAGGAGCTGAACGCGCTGAGGATTCTGCCCGGCGGCAGCGGCTTGAATCTCTTTGATCTGGTCAATTTCCGAAACCGGCACGGCAGTCGATATGTTTGGCCGGAGCTGAACCTGGCCGACGCCGTGAAAACGACCACATTTTCCAACGACTGGCAGTTTGCTCCGCATCCTTCAATGTTTATTTTCAGGCGGGAGGATGTGATGCTGCTCTGCGCGCCGGTGGATAGGCACCATGCCTTCGGCTATGAGCTGGCCTCAAAGCGCTATGTGCTGGAAAACTGGGTGCTCAATTATGGCGAAGCGGGGCATGGCCTGCCGCTTGAGGATGTGTGTGAACTGCCGGCCATCACGATCATGCGCCGCGCCGGTGGCACGGTGTTCGAGGCGCTGGATGATTATTGTCGCCTGCTGATCCACGAGGGGCGCGTGGCCGATCCGTTTCAAAAGCCGACATTTGCCTGGCACCGCGCCAATCTGTACTGCACCTGGTGCGATCAGGCGGCGCTTTGGGAGCTGAGCGAGGGCGGCGGGCCGCTTCCGGCCGAATTGCAGGCGCAGGCGGGGCTTAGCAAGCATCCGTCCGGCTTTTTGACGACCTCGTTGATTCGGCGCGCGGCGCAGGTGATTCGCCGGGAAAAGTTGCCTTTTACGACCTTCCTCATCGACGATGGCTGGCAGAGGGCCCTGGGGGACTGGCGGGCGGACGAAACGCGCCTGCCCGATTTCAGAGGCTTGATCGACGAATTGCACGATCAGGGCTTTAAGGTGATTCTGTGGCTCAATCTGGCTGATATTGTGCCGGAGGCTCAGGTTGAGGAGCGGTTTCTCGTGCCGAATTATGTCAACCGGCATGGACGGCGTGTCTGGAATTATTCAGATGAGCGCGTGCAGCGGGAATACCTGGAGCCGCTGATTCACCGCATGATCTCCTCGGATCCGGGCTGCTATAACGCCGATGGCATCAAGACCGATTTCCTGGCCGACAAGGTGCATCCGGATATGCCCTGCGCGATTGAATGGCGCGGCGAGGAGAATTATTTTATTCATTTGTTCGAGCTATTGACGCGCCTCATGCGCCGCCATAAAGCCGATGCCTGTCATCTGGGTGCAGCGGGGCATCCCTTTCTGGTCGAATACATGGACATCATTCGCACCTATGATTTTGTCAGCAGCAATCTGGACGAGCAGCAGCAGCGGGCGCTGATGGTGCGCCATTCGTCCTGTTATACGCCGGTGGCGCTGGATTTTCACGGCTATAACGAAAACTATCAGGGCTATTTCGAGCTGGCTAATGCGCTGGATGCGTCGGTTGAGGTGGGAAGGATTCTTTATATGAAGCGGGACTACTTTGCGCCCATGGAGGAAGCCGACGCGGCGTTTTATGATTTTCTGCGCCGCGAATTGAGCCTAAAGCAGCGCCGGTTGGATGAGGAGGTTTGTCAGTGAAGGAATTTGAACCCTTTGAGGGGCTGGTTGTCGGCGGCAAGCGGCTGGGGCGCACGCTGGGCTTTCACACGGCCAATCTGGAGGCGTCCTGTCGGCTTGAGCGCGGCGTCTATGCGGTGTGGGTGATCTTGCCCACGGGCGCGCGCTGTCCGGGCATGATGAATGTGGGGCTTCACCCCACACTGCCGGAGGGCGCGCCCACGGTGGAGGTTCATCTTCTGAATTTTGAGGACGACCTCTACGGGCAGAGGCTGAGCGTAGAACCGCTCTTCTTTGTGCGCGGGGAAAGGCGCTTTGAATCGGTTGAAGCGCTCAAGGCCCAACTGGATCGCGATCGGGAAACCGTCGCGGCGCTTCTGAAAATTATGTAAAGAAAAACGCCTCACGCTAGCCGGATCAATCGTTGGTTCCGGTCAGCGGGGGCGTTTGTTTTATTGTCCGATTCGCGTCAGCGCCGCACCAAAGAAGCGCTCTTTGTCGGCGGTATCCAGTTCGAAATACTCGCTCAAATAGCCGATGATCTTGCCGGCGCGCTCTTCAATGCGGCTGCGCATCAGCTCGATCTGCTTTTCCCATTTGCTGTAGGTGAGTACTTCGGACCACTTTTCGCAGTGCTGCGTCATTTCCGGGCGAATGGATTCGACCAGCGCGTCGAATTTGGTCAGCAGCTCGTCCGGTGCCCAGGGGCCGCTGAGCAGCTCGCCGAAGCGGGTTAAATAGCGCTCGACGATTTTGTCGTTGGACATGATATAGCGGAAGAGCTTGTTTTCGACTGTTTTGTAGGCTCCGGCGCCTTCCTTGTCCATCCAGCGAGCAATGGAGTTGGTGTCGTTGTAGAAGCCGAAATCCTGGTCATAGACGATCCAGCGCCACTTGCCGTCGTGATCGGTGGAACGATAGCGGCGCGTGCCGACGTCCTGATTGGCCGAGTAGACCATAAAGCACATGTAATCGAGGTAGTTGTCCATATCGATGTGTGTTTCGATATGGGCGATGTTCTCATCGGTGGCGTCCGGATTGTCCTTGATCCATTCAAGCAGATCGACATAATCCGAGTTGCTGCCGTTTTGAACCAGATCGTTTTTCTTGACCAGATCAATGTTCTTGGTTTGCTCCCAGCCTTCGAAATCGCAGATTGAATAGGTCGATATGCGCTCGCAGATGTCATAAACGCCGTAGAATTCGCCGTTGAGATAGAGCACGCACATTTCGGCTTCCTGATACATGACCTCGGTATCGGCCGCCAGCGAATCGACAAAGGGATCGCGGATCAGCGCGCGTGTGCTGTCCTGTCCGCCGCCGCGCAGCAGGAAGGAACGGTAGCTGTCGTAATCGCGGTCAGGCAGCAGATCGCCGGTGAAGGTGTTTTCCTCGTCGTAGCAGGTGCGCCCCAGCACGCGGAAGGACTTGATGTCCAGGCGGCGCGAGGCATCGCCGTTGAGCGCCAGCCCGCAGCCGCGCGAGGACTGTATGATTGCGCCGTCCGAGGAGAAAATTTCCACGTTGGCCGCGCGTTCCCAGGACTTGAGCGGGTTGGTCATGATGCCGGTCGAGGAATCGTAGAGGTTATCCGGATCGGTCACCAGCGACACCACGCGCAGATTATGGCTGACGCCGAAGAAATAGGTCTGCGTGGCCACATAGGAATCGATGCTGCCCCGGCGCGTGGTCACGGCGCGCACCACTGTGTTCGAGGAGACGGTGAAGGGGCCGCTGTAGAGCGTGGAGGCGGTGGTGGGCGTTGTGGAATCGAGCGTGTAGAAGATCAGCGCATCCGGGTCGGCGCTGATTTCGACGGTAATCTGCTCGCCTTCGTCATACAGGCCGCCTTCGACCGAGAAGACCGGCTTGGTGCAGCGCTCGCGAAGGCCGTTTTCGCCGTTGTATTCGCCCACAGTGGGATCGCTGAAATAGAAGAAGCCGCTTTGGCCGTCGATTCGTCCGCAGGATATATCGCCGTACTGATGCATGGCTGGCAGGCGATCCACCACCGTGCCGTCGGGCGTCGAAAGGGTGATGCTCTCTCCGACGGAGAGCTTGAAGGATGCGTGATAATAGCCGTAGCGATCAACGCCGATGAAGGTGTTTCCCGTCGCCATGACGACCAGATAGCCGCCGGCCTTGAGGGTGACATCCTCAGCAAACTGCCATTTGCGCGGCTTGGCCGGATCATCGGAAAGGCCCCAGCCGGCCAGCGAGACAGAGGACGAGGATGTGTTGCGAATCTCGATCCAGTCATAGCTGTTGCGTCCGGCCACGGATTCTGTGTTGGAGAAGCACACCTCGTTGATGACCACGCCGGTGGCATTCTGCGCGTCGAAGGCGGCGCTCAGCGAGGCGGCGTTTTCAAAGGTGTTTTCAAGCGCGGGCGTGGGTGGCACGCCGGTCGTCCAGCTTGCATGGACGCAGGAGAGCGCCTGATCGGCTTCGAGCAGCTGGTAGGCGACTTTGTCGATCAGCACGCCGCGCGGGTTATAAAGATAAGCGCCTTCGTTTTCACTGCTCAGAGCGAAGGGGGCATGGCCGACCGTTTTGCCCAGTCCATCCAGATGAATGACCAGATAGCCATAGCCGGGAATGCTCAGTCCGTCCAGTGCGTATTTGTCCGGGTTCATTTCGTCGTCCGAAAGGGTGTAGCCGTCCAAGTTCAGCGGATTGGGCGAGGCGTTGTAAAGCTCAATGTAATCGCACACACAGCCGTCGGAAAGGGCATAGGTGGCGTTGTTGGCCATCAGCTCGTTCAGGCGCAGCGCCTCCTGCTGAAGCACGGCTTCGGAGGTGCTTTGCAGGGCGCCGAAAGAGCCGGGCGTCGGGGCATAGCAGGTTTCGTAATCGCCAGAAGACGCGAGCACCCAGGAGGCGTCGGTATCCAGCGCCGGAATTTCGAGGGAGGCGACCAGCTGTCCTGCGGCATTGATCAGCGAGAGAGCGTCGCCCGAGGAGCTGAGCTTAAAGGGCGCGTGCAGTACATAGCCGCTTTTGTTGTGACTGCGGCCGCTGGCATAGATGAGCAGCGTTTCGTGCGCGGGGAGCACCTGATCGGAAAAGACAAACGCCGTGGTGGAATCACGCCCGCCCATCAGCATCCAGCCGCTCAGATCGATCGCTTCGCTGCCGTCGTTGTACAGCTCGATCCAGTCCGGATATTCGCCGTAATCGTCGGTCTGCGTGCGCATGTTTTTGGTCATGACCTCGGAAATTACTACGCTGCCCGAGGCTTGTAGTGGCTTGTCCGGAGAGAGCAGCGGCCCGGCCAGCAGGCAGATGGCGACGATCAGCGCGCCCAGCAGCAGTCCGGGCGCGAGAGACGGAACGGTTTTCTTTGTTTGCTTGCTCAAGATTGGCACCTCACGCATCGTTGGTTAATCAGCAGGCGCTGCCCGATAAAGCAGCTCCCGAAAACATTTGGACAATACAGCTTCTATTATATAACATATTGACGAAAAGGGCATGGCGAATGGAGGGCGGGCGGGCAAAACTTTCGGTTAAATATCGGTAAAACAGAAAGGCGCATGTTTTCATGCGGAAAATGTATGGCGCAGGGCAGGGCTTCATGTTATAATGACCTTGAATATGGGAAATCGGCAAGGAGGATGGGTATGAGACAGCGGATTGATTTTAACGAAGGCTGGCTGTTCCACGAAGGAGAAATTCTCACAGCCATGCCGCGCGCCAAGGGGCTTATGTATCAGCAGGCCAAAACCGAAAGAAAGCTGATCGGGCCGGCGTCGATGGGTTATCCGGATGGCTCGCAGGACTATGGCGGCGCGCGGGCCACGGCCGAATACTGGCAGCGTGTCGAAACGCCGCACGATTATGTCATTTCTCAGACGCCCCGCGAGGAAAACAACGATACGCTGGGCTATTTTGAATATAATAACGCCTGGTATCGCAAGCGCTTTATGCTGGACGCCGCCTGGGAGAACCAGCGCGTCGTGATCTACTTTGAAGGCGTGGCCGTTCACTGCACCGTCTATGTCAACGGCTGCCGTATGCTGGACAACCACTGCGGCTATACTTCCTTCGAGGTAGACATCAGCGACGTGGCGCGCTTTGGCGAGGAAAACCTCATCGCCGTGCATATCGACGCGCAGGAGCATGAGGGCTGGTGGTACGAGGGCGCGGGTATCTACCGCCCCGTGTGGCTGGAGATCACCGGCAGCACGGCGGTTGAGCGCGACGGCGTGTTTGTTCATCCCGAATGGGTGGAAGGCGGCCAATGGCGCGTGCCGGTTGAAACCGAAGTGCGAAACGACGGCTATGAGGCGACGACGTTGAGTGTTTTGACAGTGCTTAAAACGGCGCAGGGCGTCGAGGCGGCGCGCGCGCTTTCTGAGGCGACGGTTCCTCCGCGTGGCGCGGCCAGGCTTCAGCAGAGCATGATGGT
Source organism: uncultured Oscillospiraceae bacterium (assembly GCA_964406835.1). Classification (GTDB taxonomy): domain Bacteria; phylum Bacillota; class Clostridia; order Christensenellales; family Aristaeellaceae; genus Firm-10. The sequence goes on along the minus strand of CAYOTH010000013.1, from coordinate 6,398 downwards.
GCAGAATCCGGCGCTTTGGGATATTGATTCTCCGAATCTGTACACAGCCGAAACGACGCTTTATCGCGGCGGGGAGGAAATCGATCAGACAATCTGCCGATTCGGCTTTCGAACCATTCGCTTTGATGCCGATCAGGGCTTTTTTCTCAACGGGCGGCATGTTGTGATCAAGGGCGTGTGCTGTCATCAGGATTATGGCTTGACTGGCAAGGCGGTTCCCGGGCGGGTTCAGCGTTATCGGCTGGAGCTGCTGCGCGAGATGGGAGCCAACAGCTATCGCACGGCGCATTATCCCCAGCACGCCCAGACCATGGATGCACTGGACGAATTGGGCTTTCTGGTCATGGCCGAGACGCGCTGGTATGAAACGACGCCTGAGGCCATGGCGCAATTGCGGATGCTGATTCGGCGTGATCGCAATCACCCCAGTGTGATTCTCTGGTCGGCCGGCAATGAGGAGCCGATGCATGTTCGTCCCGAGGGACGGCGCATTGCCCGGGCGATGATTGCCGAGATACGGCGTCTGGATCCCACGCGCCCGGTGACGACGGCCGTTTCGAATGATCCGATTCATAGCACGGTACTGGATCTGGTCGATGTGATCGGCGTCAACTATAACATCGAGCACTATGACCGGCTGCATGAAATGTATCCGGATAAGCCGTTTGTTTCGACAGAATGCTGCGCCACCGGCACGACGCGCGGCTGGTATCTGGACGATTGCCCGCAGCGCGGCTATATTTATGGCTATGACCGCAATACCAATGCCTGGTTCAGGGGGCGCGAGGCCACCTGGAAGTGGTTTATGGAGCGGCCCTGGGTGTCCGGCGGCTATCAGTGGGCGGGCATTGAGCACCGCGGCGAGACCGTCTGGCCGAGGATGTGCTCTCAGTCGGGCGCGCTGGATCTGTTTTTGAACCGCAAAGATGCCTTCTGGCAGAATAAATCGCTCTGGACGGACGAGCCTATGGTTCACATCCTGCCGCACTGGAATCTCAAGGGGCGGGAGGGCGAAAGTGTCCGCGTGTCGGTCTATACCAACTGCGAACAGGTTGAGCTGCTCCAGGACGGCGTGTCGATGGGGCGTCGCGAGGTTGAGGCGCATGGCCATGCCGAGTGGGCCGTGATCTACCGGCCGGGCAGCGTGCGGGCCGTGGGCTATCGGCAGGGGGAGAAAGCCGCCGAGGAAACGGTTGAAACGACCGGCGTGCCGGTGGCGCTGAGGCTTCGTCTGGAGCGCGGCAGCGTGCGGGCCGACGGCCGGGATGTGGCCATTGTGACCTGCGACTGCCTGGATGCGCAGGGACGGCACGTCCCCGATGCGTCGCCTTTCGTGCGCTTTGACTGCAATGGACTGGGGCGGATCGTGGCGACCGGATCGGATGTGTGCGATCATGAGCCGGTCACTTGTCCGGATCGCAGGATGCGTGCGGGACTGATCTCTGTTTTGGCGCGCGCGGGGCAAAATGCAGGGACGCTGCGTCTCTACGCCGCGGCGGAGGGCCTTCGCAGCGCCCGGCTGGATATTGAGCTTTTGACGGACGAGGAGAATATTCCGCGCGCATAAGAAAAAAACAGTTGCAATGCGCGCCAAAGTATGATATAATATGGTTTGTCGCCTGATTGATGACCACCGGGTTTCGTGCGACGTCATGCCGTGAATCTTGTCAGGGCCGGAAGGCAGCAGCAATAAGCGGAAGTTGGCGTGCGCCGCGAAGTCACCTGGTGCGAGATCAGGCGGTTTTTTATCAAAAACAGCGCGTGCGGGCCATTTGGACGCGCTGAGGAAAGCCGTTGGGAAGAATATTGTTCTTCCAGCGGCTTTTTCTTTTGACAGCAGGGCTTTTTGGTGATATGATAAAGAAGTACAGGTATGAAGCAGAGGGGCGCGCAGGGTATGGTGTCGTTTTTTTACCAGCATTGGGATCAGCTGCTTTCTGTGCAGATGCAGGACGCCAGCGACTATCCGGCGCACTTTCATCATCAGATTGAGCTGTATTATCTCATTAAGGGCGAGCAGGAACTGACCATTGACGAGCAGACCTGCGTGCTTCACGCTGGCGATGCGGCGCTCGTTTTGCCTAACTGCGTGCATTCTCAGCGGAATATCCGGCCCGGGCGCAGCGTTGTGGCGGTGTTTGACGCCTCTTATACCGGCGCTTATATGAGACGGCTTCAAAGCTCGGTCTGCGCATATCCCTTTATTCAGGCCGCGCATTCGGACGTCATGCTGGCGCTTTTGCGCCTGGCGCGCGATGACAGCATGGACGATGCGCTCTCGGCGGCCTATGTGAGCCTGGCCGTGGGGCGTCTGCTCAGCGCGCTTGAATTAACGCCGCGCGGCACGGTGGCCGAAACGGACGATTTAAAGCGGGTGCTCGCCTATATTGACACGCACATTGGCGAGAAGATTACACTGGAGGCCATCGCCGGGAGCATCGGCCTGAACCGCTATGCCGTTTCAAGGCTCTTTTCTGAGCGTATGCACTGTGGCCTCAATGAATATGTCAATGCCCTGCGGGCCGACCGGGCGCGTCATCTGCTGAGGGAGACGGCGCTGCCCCTGAGTGAAATCAGTCGGCGCAGCGGCTTTGACAGCGAGCGAACGTTCTACCGCGCCTTCCGCGAGCAATACGGCGCGTCGCCCCGGGAATACGCCCGGGCGTCCACCGAGGCGGAGCGTGCGGACAAAACGATATAACCACGAACAAAACCCGTTCAACATCAAAGGAGGACGAAACAACATGGCAAATCCCGTCAGAATTGGTTTGGTTGGCCTTGGCCGCGCCGGCTGGGGCATGCATCTGGAAGAGCTTAAGGGCAAAGAGGACAAGTGTGTGATCGTCGCCGCGTGCGACATCATTCCCGAGCGTCTGGCTCAGATGAAGGAGCGCTTCCCCGAGGTTCATGTTTATGACAAAATCGAGGATCTGCTTCGGGATCCGGATGTCGAGCTGGTGTCCATCGCCACCCGCTCCTGCGATCATTTCAAGCACACCAAGATGGCGCTGCTTTCTGGCAAGGACGTTCTGGGTGAGAAGCCCATGTGCATGACCTATGAGCAGGCGCTGGAGCTCAAGAGCCTCAGCGAGGGCAACAACGGCTGTGGTCGTCTCTTCATTCGCCACAACCGCCGTTTCGAGCCGAACTTCCTCTTCGCCAAGAGCCTGATTGAAAGCGGCAAGCTGGGCGAGGTGTATGAGATTCGTCTGGCGCGCAACAGCTATCAGCGCCGTGACGACTGGCAGACCATTTCTGATTTCGGCGGCGGTCAGATGCTCAACTGGGGCCCGCACATTGTCGATCATTCGCTGCGTCTGCTGGGCGCTCCGCTCAAGAATCTCAATTCCTGGCTGCGTCAGGTGGCGGCGGGCGGCGATTGCGAGGATCACCTGAAGCTGGTGCTGGAGGGCGAGAATGGCCGCATTGTTGATATGGAGATCAGCGGCGGCTGCGCGCTGCCTGTTCCGGAATATCGCCTCTACGGCACGCGCGGCGCCTGCGTGATCGAGGGCAATGGCGCGGCGCGCCTGCGCTATATCGACCCCGAGCAGGAGCTGCCGCCGGTTGTTTCCGATCCCGGCACGCCTGTTCAGAGCTTCGGCAAGACCGGCACCTTTAAGGCCGTTGTTGAGCCGCGCTGGATTGAGGAGGATGTTCAGGTCGAGCAGTATGGCCTTGATCATATCTGGGGTTGCCTGTATGACACCATTCGCGAGGGCAAGCCCTTCCCGATCACGCTGGAGGAGGCCATCGAGGTTATCCGCGTGATTGACATGGCCAAGAGCGCCAGCACCTTTCCTTTTAAACTCAAATAAAGCGGCGCTTTGGAAAAAAGGAGGCATGACTCATGGCGGATGTTCTTTTGCAGAAGCTGCCGGATCCCTTTTTGGAAAGTGACGGAAAAAGCCGCGTGGCGACCGCCGAGGCATGGCGTGCGCAGCGCGAGCGACTGCTGAATCTGGTCGTGGGCATGGAATACGGCGGTATGCCGCCCCGCCCCGAGCAGGTGCGCGTTGAATTGCTGAACGAATATCGCTGCGGTACGGCGCAAAAGCCTCAGCAGAACACCGTGCGCGTTCACTGTGGGACGGACGAGCATCCCTTCAGCTTTATTCTGACGCTGTATATCCCCGAAGGCGAGGGAAAAATGCCGGTCGTGCTGAGCGGGGACGGCTGCTGGATGACGATGAGCAACGAGGTCATCCGGGAGATCACCTCGCGCGGCATGATTGCGGCGCGTTTTAACCGTCTTGAGCTGGCGCAGGATCGGCGCGATACCCGCCGCGATCACGGGCTGTATGCGGTCTATCCCCGTCAGACGACCTTTAGCGCGCTGGCGGCCTGGGCGTGGGGATATCACCGCGCCATGGATGCCCTTGAGCAGCTGGCATACTGCGATGCCTCTCGGGTGGCCATCACCGGCCATTCGCGCGGCGGCAAGACGGTTCTGCTGGCCGGAGCGACTGACGAGCGCTTTTATCTGATCAATCCCAACGACAGCGGCGCGGGCGGAGCCGGGTGCTTCCGCTACAACATGGAATGGTGTGACGCTCCCGAGGGGGCCGATCGGCGCAACGAAACGCTGGAGGATCTCATGCGCGCCATACCGTACTGGTTTGCGCCGGTAATGCACGGCTATGTGGGCCATGAGGATCAGCTGCCCTTTGACCAGCACACGCTCAAAAGCTGCATTGCGCCCCGTTTCCTGCTTCAGACCGAGGCGCGCGGCGATACCTGGGCCAATCCGAAGGGCTCGTATCAGACGCTTTTGGCGGCGCGCGAGGTTTATAAGCTCCTGGGCGCGGAGGATCACATCGCCGCGTTCTATCGCGAGGGCGGCCATGCGCAGCGCTATGAGGAGTTTGTCTGCCTGCTCGATTTCTTTGAGGCCTGCCTCAAGGGCGAGCGCGCGGATAAGGCCTATTATGAGCATCCCTATCCGGAAATGGAAAACATATTTGACTGGGCTTGTCCCGGAAAGGATTGAAAAAAGCTATGATGAAAATCGGCGTGGCAGATTATGGTATGTTTGTCTGGGAGGGCGGTCTGTTTGACTATGAGCAGCGCGCCCGTGATCTCAAGGCCATCGGCTATGACGGCATGGAGCGCTTGCGCCCCGCGACCGAAGCCGACGCGCTGAATATCGCCGGCCGCCTCAACGCCATGGGCTGCGACTTTGCGACGGTGGAGGCTCCCTCGGTTGAGCTGAGCATTCGCTGGGCGGCGGCCTTCCGCAAGGACTATGTCTGGATTAAGGTCACCGGCCGTGAGTTTGACGATTTCTGCCGCCAGACCAACGTGCAGGCCGAGGCGTGCGAGCGCTGGGGTCTCAAGGCGGCCATTCACAATCACCTGGGTTCTCCGGTTGAAACGCAGGAGCAGCTCGATGAGTTCATGCGCCGCTGCCCCAAGGCGGCGCTGCTGCTGGATGCCGGCCATCTGGCCGTGGCGGGCGGCGACGTCGTCGGCACGGCGGAGCGCTATTACGATCGATTGATTGCCGTGCATCTCAAGGGCTGGGAGATGACCCATCCGGAGAAGACCGTCTGGCACGAGCGCGGCTATTTCTGCGAAATCGGCGGCGGCAATTTCCAGGTTCCCAATGCCGAGCTGGTGGCGCTTTTGAAGAAGCGCGGCTTTGACAAGTGGGTCATGATCGAGCATGATACCCATCTGCGCGAGCCGCTGGAGGATCTCAAGCTGAGCCGCGAGCGCCTGCGCGCCATGGGAATCTGAGGCCTTCACCGCGCGACGGTTGACAGCCTGAGGTAAACTGTGTATAATATATGGGTTCATTCGGGCGATAAGGGCCCGGATACAGACGGAGAAAGGACTGATGAACCATGAAGCTTCCTCTCAATATTGATCTGAATGGCAAGGTTGCTGTTATTACCGGTGCGGGCGGCGTGCTCTGCTCTGCTTTTTCGAAGGCGCTGGCGCAGTGCGGCGCGAAGGTGGCCGTGCTTGACCTGAACATCGATGCGGCGCAGAAGGTGGCCGATGAGATTACGGCGGAGGGCGGCAAGGCCGTCGCCGTGAAGGTCAACTGCCTTGAGGCGCAGAGCCTGAACGAGGCGCATGACAAGGTGCTCTCCGAGCTGGGTCCCTGCGATATCCTCATCAACGGCGCGGGCGGCAACAATCCGCGCGGCACCACCGACGACGAGCAGTTCGATGCCAAGATCGAGGGCATCAAGACCTTCTTTGATCTGGATCCGGCGGGCGTGCGCTTTGTGTTCGACCTGAACGTCATTGCGGCGCTGATGACCACCCAGGTCTTCGCCAAGGACATGATTGGCCGCGGCGGCAACATCATGAACGTCTCCTCGATGAACGCCTTCCGTCCGCTGACCAAGATCCCGGCCTATTCCGGCGCGAAGTCGGCTGTGAGTAAC
>CAYOTH010000012.1:0-16080 GCA_964406835.1 uncultured Oscillospiraceae bacterium | reverse complement strand
ATGCGTCCTCCGGCGTCGGTGTCACCTGCGATGGTCGCCTTGATGCGGCCTGCGCCGAAGCTGGCCGTCGCGCCCAAACGCAGCTTTTTGCCGGGACGCACCAGCGTTTCCCACTTCTTGGGGCCGAGCTGCTTGAGCAGCAGAATCTCGCACGCGCCGCCGCCGGCCCGTTCGCCGATCAGGCGGGCGGGAATGACGCGCGTCTCGTTGACGACCAGGGCATCGCCGGGGTTGAGGTAATCAATGACATCGTAGAAGTGCTTGTGCTCGATCTGGCCGCTGGCCTTATCGACCACCATCAGCCGGCTGTGATCGCGTGGCTCGACGGGCGTCTGAGCGATCAGCTCCTCAGGCAGATCATACATAAAATCGGATGTTTTCATAAGACAGTCATCCTTTCCGGAGAAAAATGGACTCAGAGAACAATGTCGCCGGGACGATAGCCTTCGGGCAGCGGTTCCTCGCAGACGAAGGGCAGCGTGGGATCCTCCAGCGCGGGCAGGAAGGCTTCGAAGGGGTAACGGTCGAATTCGCAGGCATAGCTGCTCTGGCCGAACCAGCCGTCCTCTTTGGCCTTGAGGTTGATGTCGCGGGCGAATTTGGTCTGGTTGGAGCAGTCGTGTATGGCGACGGGCCAGCCCTCGGCGGCGGCCTGCGCCATAAAGCGCAGCGTCAGATCGCGGCTGAAGATGGGAGAGATGTAGCCGTGGCGGGAGATATACATCGGCTCACCTTCATAATTGCCGATGTTGTTGGCATTCAGGTGCAGCTCGGCGCAGTTGATGAACTCAACGCCGGTGGCGAGGATCTGTTCCTTCTTTTCGGCAAACTGACGGAAGAAATCAGGCGTCATGGGCGTTTCGATGCCGACGTGCGGGATGTACTTCTTGGCCGTGGCCATGGCGCGGATTACGGAGTCCGCACAGTTGCTGGCACCCAGATTAAAGCGCAGCTCGTCCAGCCCGGCCTCGCCCAGCGCGCGCAGGTTATCCTCGGTGGACAGCGTGCCGTTGGTGTACATGTGCTGGTGGACGCCGGCACGGCGGAAGGCGGCAATGATGCCGTAGTATTTTTCAATTTCCATGAACGGCTCAAGATAGACATAGGATACGCCCGAGGGCTTGCCGTAGATTGAGAGCAGCAGCTCGATATCGCGCTCGCGGTATTTGCAGCCGCCGATTTCCCACATGTCTTCGCCGATGGGCGGCTGCTCGTCCAGCTCGCCGTAGTTGTAGCAGAAGGGACAGTTCAGGTTGCAGCGGTTGGTCTTGCGAATGGCGTTGAGGCCGCGCCCGGTCAGACAGGAGCGGCAGCCGCGCGAGAATTTGTCGTCATCGCCGACATAAAGCGTGCGGCCCTCAAGCGACTTGAGGTTGGGGATGGCCTCGATCAGAGGGCGGCGGCGCGCCTCGACGGCATCTTCCAGTTGAGCAAAGACGGCATAGACGATTTCCATCTGCCGGGGCATGATCTCCTCGTCCTCGGGCAGCGCGGCGAAGAAGGAAAACCACATCAGGGCGTCCTTTTTGGATATTTTCACGCGGAAAGCCTCCTTAAAGCGGTTGTTATAAAACACATTCCATCATTATAGCATGTCTGTGTGAAGAGTCGGTTATTGCCGTGTCCAATCGCAGCATTTAACCAAGCTTTCTTGAGCGGGGAGAGGCATAGCGCGGGCGGCGGGGGCATTGCCTGTTAGAATGCGGAAAGGAAGGCGGGGGAGGCCATGGAGGAATTTTATGACCGGGCGGCGGCGCTGGCGAAAACGCGCGGCAAGGATCAGGAAAACGCCGATTGGCAGAAGGAGGCCATGAAAGCCGTGGCAGGGCTTCAGCGCGGCTGGCAGCGTGCGGCCGCTGATCGCGCGGCTATGCTGAATAAAAAACTGCAAGGCGGCGTGGATGTTCGGCTGTTGAGAGTGCTGCTGCTCTCCTTGGGCTGGGGCGAAGTGTGCGCCGGACACGAGGCGGAGAGTGGCGATGTTGCCTTGGGCTGGCAAGAGGGGCAATGGCGGCGAGCGCATCTGCTGGAGGCGACAGAGGACTGGACGGGCGCGGGGGCGTTTGTCTGGGAGTTTGTGCATATTCTTTGAAAAACAGGCGAGCAAGGGCTGAAATGGGCCGTGTAGCGGATGAATGTGATGAAAGTATGAACGAATGTGTCTTTAAAATGTTGGAAAAACATAATGCATAGATAATACGTTTTGTAATTAGAGAGTGTTATAATTAAATCATTCCGTCATGGCTAGGCTTTCGGAAGCATCAATGCCCGCTGGTTTCCTGCGGGCATTTGTTACAGATGAGAGCTTCAAAAGAGAGCATAGGAGTGAAGAACATGAGATCAAGGATTGTTCGGGTTGCCATTTGGGTATGTCTGCTGACGGCGCTGCTTCTGGGTATGCAGACGGCGCAGGCTGCGGACAATGATTCCCGCGTTGATGCGGTGATTATTGTCGATGTCAGCACGTCCATGAACCAGAACGAGCAGCTGCGCAGCAGCAACACGCCCAGCGCGAAGATTTACGACGCGGCTTATGATGCGGCCACCATGTTTATACAGATGTGCGAAATGAACGGTTCGCGCGTGGCGGTCGTGCCCTTTGCCGATGGCGTATACTCTACGCAGGAGAGCACCGGCTCTTATGAGTGGTGCCGTCTGCGCTCCATCAGCGATCTGAACACCCGAAATGAGCTGGTCAGCTATGTGCGCAAGCTGCGTTCGGCCAACAACACCGACCTGGGTCCGGCCATGCAGACGGCCTATGAGCTGCTGGCGGCCAGCCGGGGCGATGCTGAGGCCAACAAGCCGATGATTCTGCTGCTGACCGACGGTTATATTGAAATCTTCAAAGACCAGAGGAAGCAGGAGGACGCGACGCGTGCCTCTGAAAATCAGGCTGAGGAGTATGCGCGCCTGAGCCGTGAAGCCGGCATCAACATCTACTGCATTGGTTTGGAGAGCGAAAACTACAACGGCGACAACCTGAAGACCTACACCAATGACCCCGAGAAGGTCTACAAGACGGATGACGTGGCCGAGCTGCCGCGCATCTTCAACGAGATTTTTGCCGACCAGATCGGCGCACGCGTCATTGAGGACATCGACTGGACGGAAAATGCCGACGGTACGGTGACGCTGGAGATCAATATTCCCAACCGCTCCATTCTGGAGGCCAACGTCATTCTGAGCGTGGATGAAAACGCCGAGCAGCCCGAGGTCTATGATCCGGTCGGGCAGTACGCCAATGGCGCGGAGAACGTGACGCTCTTTGGCGGCATGAGCTATCAGATCGTCAAGATTCAGAACCCCAGCGTGGGCATCTATCGCATCACCTACAAGCCGGAGGATGTCGGCGAGATCAAGGTTAGCCTGGTGGCCAACTACAAGGTGCAGTATCGCCTAGAGAGCCAGACTGAGGCCGACAAGAATTCGACCATGCGGATTGACGGCTATTTTGTCGAGAACGATCTGCACACGAGCGACAATGCGCTCTATACTGGAAATATTCAGGCGACGATGAGCGTCTATGATGCCGACTACAACTTCATCCTCTCGCAGCCCATGCTGACGGCCGATTCTCAGGATCACTTTACCTGCGAAGTGTCTCTGGCTGGCCTGAAGAGCGGCACGTATTATCTGGTTTCCGCGGCCAATGGCGATGGTCTGGCGCGCTCCTCGGCGGCCGATTATACACTGACGATTGTTAACCATGCGCCCGAGGCCGTGAATGCGGCGTCTGCGGTGGCGCTGCGCATCAACGATGTGCTTTCTGAGAACCCCGATGCGGCACGCGCCGCCGAGCCGATTGACCTGAACACGTTCTTTGCCGACCGCAACGGCGATGCGATGCGCTATGAGGTGAGCGGCGCCGGGGCAGTGAACGCCTGGATTGACGATTCTATCCTTTATATAGAGGCCACGGCAGCGGGCAGCGAAGTGCTGACGGTGACGGCCTATGACGATGAGAACATGGCCGCGCAGATTGGCGTCGAGGTGACTGTGACCGATGTCAAGGCGATGCTCGAGGGCGGACTCCTGGTTGTGGATACCGATTTGACGGCCAGCGTTCAGGGCAAGAGCCAGGAGGTCGGCGTGTATGCGCGCCTTTACAGCGCGGACGGTCAGGTGATGAATGATCCGGCTCTGATGGAGATCTTTGCCTCGGGCGCGCAGCTTTTCTGGCAGCGTGCGGACGAGCAGACGGCCAATGAGCTGCCCGTCGCCTATGACGCCGAGACGGCCAGCCTGAAGGGCAGCCTGACCACCACCCTTCGCTCAGGTGAATATCAGATCTTTGGCACCGTGACCGTCAAGGATGCGACGATCAATCTGGAGCCCTTCAGCTTCACTGTGGGCAATGTGGCTCCCAGTACAGACTATTTCTCGAAACTACTGAAGTTCTACATTGAGCCGCTGCCCGTTCCCGTTCCCAATCAGCCGACCTGCCTTGAGATGGACGTCAATCTGGCGGATTACTTTACTGATGGCGACGGCGAAGCACTTTCCTATTCGTATGTCTGCAATACGACGACTGACGAGAAGGGCAACGAGCTGGCCTCGCTCAGCGAGACGATTGAAAACGGCATGCTGACGATCAGCGCGCTCAACGACGGCGCGATGAACGTGATCGTGACGGCGGTTGACGGCGACGGCGAGACGGCCGAGATGACCTTCTGCCTTGAAATCGTCTCAGTGACAGATGAAACGGTGCGTCTGCTGATCAAGTGGGTGCTGATTCTGGCGGCGGCCTTGATTGTACTCAAGCTCTTCTACTATGTGGCGCTCAAGCCGTCCTACAAGCCGAAGATGCAGCTGGGTATCACCCGCGCGGATTCCTATATCGATGAAAAGCGCCTGCCCTCGGGCAAGAAGACCATCAAGCTGAGCGCCTACCGCAATGGCGATGCGCTGGAGGACACTGGCATTGATAACGCGATGCTCTCCAACATCACCATCAAGCCCGGCCGCGGCGGCAGCCTGGTCGTGACCAACGGCAAGAAGAACAAGCCCAGCGGCGGCAAGCAGCTGAGCGTGACTGTGGCCGGACGCGATGTGAAGTGCGGCAAAAGCGAGCGTCTGTATGAAAACGGCTCGATTGCGCTGCAGGTCACGATTCGCGGCGAGGAAGGCCCCGACAACGATATCGTGGCCTGGACGTATCAGCGCCGTCAGGACGACTGATACGCGGCTTCATAAAAATTTTGTAACCGGGAGCAGTTTTCGCTCTCGGTTACAGGCCTATCTGGTGCGCTGCATGTTGGCGCGCCGAAATCCCACCTCGATCCCCATGAAGGAACTCAATCAACGATACACAGGAGAGGAGTACCATTCAATGAGCGTATTCAAAAATGCCACAACCCGAGTTGAGAAGATCAAGGAGCCGCTGCTGGTGATCGGTTTGGGCGGAACCGGCTTGGACGGCCTGCTTCGCATCAAGGACACTTTTGCCCGGCGCTTTGTGCTGCCCCGGGACGAGATGGGCAACATGCTTTCGGCGCCCTCGCGCACGGCCTATCTGGAAATCGATACGGACAGCGCCGATATGGAAAAACACTGCAATGGCACCAAGCTCGATCCGGGCGAATTTGTCGATCTGACGGTGCAGGGCCTGCCGGCGATGCTGGCCAATCCGGCCTTCCTGAAGCCCTATCAGTATGAGTGGCTGCAGGAGCGCTACACGAGCGATTTCATCAATGGCGCGGGCGGCATTCGTCAGGCAGGTCGTCTGCTGTTTATGCTTAAGGCGGAATCAGTTTATAACAAGATCAAGGGCATCATCACGAATCTGCTGGCCATCAGGCCGGGCGAAACGCCGTTCCAGTCGATTTCCATCGTCATTGTGGCTGGTATTTCGGGCGGCACCGGCTCGGGTACGTTCCTGGATGTGCCGTATCTGCTTCGCCACATCATGAATAATCACTTTGGCGGCTTTAACTGCGCCATCACCGGCTATATCGTGACGCCCGATGTCAGCATTGCGCGCGCCTCGGCGGACGGCACGGCTCATGGCCGCATCCTGGCGGGCAACGGCTTTGCCGCGCTCAAGGAGCTGGATTACTGGATGGGCGCCAATCAGAAGAAGCGCGAGTATGTTCAGCAGTATGCGCCGGATGTGGAAGTCAATTGGAATGAATATCATCCCTATGACGACGTGGTGCTTCTTTCCTCCTACAATTCGGACGGCAGCATGATCTCCAACGCCTATGACGTGGTGATGGAGCTGATTGCCGAAAACCAGCTGAACTACATGGCCTATGAAAATCCGCCTGCGGGCGCGCCGGCTGGTACCAACGCCTTTACTTATCGCTCGCATAAGGTCAATGTCTTTGGACAGATTCAGGTCATGGACAAGCCCTATCCGGCCAACTATGCCTATACGGCCATCGGCGCTTTTGCGACCGACCCGCAGCAGGATGAAATGGTCGATTATGAGGCCTCTCTGGTGATGAACAACATCGCCTCGATGGCGTCCCGCGAGCCTGATCTGGAATCCAACGAGGTTCAGGAGATGGGCGAGGCAATTGTGCCGCTGAAGGGCCGCTATGCGCAGGTCAAAAAGGGCGTGCGTCTGCCCGACTGGGAGGTTGTGGCGCAGGCGCCGACGGCCAGCGCGGCCAATGATTTCCGCGCGACGGGCGAGGCCTATCACGAGGAAAAGCTGGAAAAGTGGCGCAAGCAGATTGTCACGCTCTGCATGAAGAACAGCTTCTTCGGCGATGCGAACGATCTCGAGGACAACGGCTTTATCGCCGAGTGCTGGGTGCGCTTCTGCGATCAGGTTCAGGCTGCCATCAAGAACCTGCAAAAGGGCCCCTTCTATCTGGAAAAGCAGCTGCTGGACGACGAGCACGGTCTGGTACACTGGCTGGATATGAAGATCAAGGAAGCCGAGGGCGACGTGGCCAACACGCTTCAGGATATTGCCAATCATACCGAGACGGCGAAGAGCTATTATCCCAAGGCGCTCAATCCCAGCCTGATTGAACGCGGATTGGAAGCGGCGGCCCCCAAGACCTCGCCCTTCGGCCGTTATCTGAGCGCCTGCGCCGACATTTACGAAATGACCCGCAAGTGCGAGTATGCCCGCCAGCTGGCCGATATGCTCAGAGCCTTTAAGGCCATGGTGGACGGCTATGCCCGCTACAGCCTGCATGCCTACAACGAGTGCGTGCTTGAACTCAATGGACAGCTTTCCAGCGCGGACAAGGCGGCCAACACAACCGGCACGCTGGTTGATTTTGCTCAGCTTCGCAGCAACATTGCCAATCGCTTCAATGAACTCAATGACGATGACGGCATGAGCAAGCAGCTGCTGGGTGCCATTGCTGAGCAGTCGGTTAATTATACCGGTGAGCGCACGGTGGCCAATGCCCGAGCCGAAAAGGCGCGTTTCCGCACGTCCATCGAAGGCTTCATCAATACGGCCTTTGCTCAGTTGAATGCTGTGAATCTGGACAACATGCTTCAGATTGTGCTGGGCCCGAATGCGACGCAGGCCGACAAGCTCAATGAAGTCGTCAACACCTGGGGCCCGCGCCTGAAGGAATCGGCCGCGCCGATGTTTGCCTCGCATCCGGCCATGGCCAACGATGCGGTGGTCAACTACGGCTATGTCTCCATTCCGCTCAATGCGCCCAGCTTCATTAACGGCATCAATCAGTATGCCTCGATCAACAACATCAATGTGACTCAGAAGCAGAGCAGCGTGACCGAGCGCGTGTTCTGGCTGCAGACGATGAACGGTCTGCCGCTGTGCCGCTATTCCATGCTGGAGCGTTTCGAATCGGAATATGAGGCGCGCCTGGCGGACGGCGACAAGGGCCTGCATCTGGAGGGCGTCGATACGGGCGCTCGTATGAATTGGCAGCGCCTGCCTTCGCCCCTGCCGCATAAGCTGATGGGCGTTGACGTTCCGGCGCATGAAGCCGAAATGACGGGCAAGGCCGTCGAGGTGCTCAAAAAAGCCATCGAATACGGCATGCTGGATATCAACAAGACCCAGAAGAACTATACGCTGCACATGCTCCAGACGGAAAGCCACCACATTCCCAGCGTGGATGATTTTGCCGATATGATGACGGCGCTCAAGGCAGGCGATACGCAGGAGGGCGTGCAGGAAAACGCCGAATACTGGCAGGGCCAAATCGCCAAGGCCGATGCGCTGCGCAACGGCGGAGCGAGCGAAGGGGAAACGGTCGGCGGCGCTTATGAAAAGTTTGCGCCGGTTCGCCATTTCACCACCAATGATTACCAGCAGCGCGCCGGCATGACCCGCGCGGAGCAGGAGCGCATTGCGGCCAATGTGGCGAAGCTGATTGAGGATCTGGTGATCTTTACGCTTTCTCGCCGGCCCTACACCATCATGCAGATTGAGCGTCAGCTGGGCTTCTTTGAGGAGATCAACGCCTACAAGGCCGAATGCCAGAAAAAGCTCAATGCCATTTCCGGCGCGACGGCTGTGCGCACGGAGGTTTCGACCTATGCGCCTCAGGTGGCCATGATGATGATGTACGAGCTGGTGAGCTACAAGCTGGGCAAGGGCTATATCTTCCAGGATGAAGAGTATCATCCCGAAGGCATTGCGCTCTTCAAGCCGGGCACGGAGGTGCCGCAGCCGGTTGTGCGCTATGCCCGCGATGTCCTGTTGGTGGAGTATTTGAACGACATGGAAGAGTACGGCGACAAGGAGCTTCTGCACGAGCTGCTTGAACAGCGCGAGAACAATCTGGAGAATCTCAGCGAGGAGGAACTGCTGGCGATGAAGGTGCGCTGCCAGGAGATGTCCGCCAGGTGGCAGAGGTCCATCAAGGATCTCAAGGCCAACGCCAGGCTCTTTGCCAAGAAGGATCTGGATTATTACTGCGATGTGTATGCCGCCATGGAAATGACCGTTTCCAGCCGCGCGGATGAGATCGAATAATTCCTCTGATTTTTGAGATGTTCAGTGAAGGATCGGGAGGCGTCCCGGTCCTTCCATGTAACGGAATTGGGCGATGACGCCGAGTTCCGTTACATGGAAGAAGATCGTTCCTATTTTTAAAGCACTAAAGAATGTTGTTCATTAAGGAGAGATAGCATGTCGATTCATATCAGCGTCCCGCTGTTGCTTGTCTTTGCCACGCCCAATGCCGTGATTAATTCGGAAAAAGCGCTTCGGGAGCTTGATGGCAAGGTGGACGCCCATTCACGCAGCGCCGTATACAGTCTGTATCTGACCAACAAAGAACGGACGCTGAAGAGCAACGAATATGCTTTGGCGCCCGGCTCGACGGGGCGGCTGGCTGATATTCTGGATGAGGTGCGCAATTGCCCGGTTGCGGCGCACCACAACTTTATTCAGGTTCTGTATATCGCTGACAGCGATACGGTCAATATGCCGATGCTGGCGGATTTTCAAAAGACCATGCAGGCCTATTGCGAGGCCATGCAGGTTAATCTGATCGCCCGCTGCGCCTGGATTCTGCACGGCAACATGCTCAGAGCCGCCAACAGGCAGGCCGATCAGCTGGCCGACTTTAAGGAAAACGCCGTGTGGCGCAGTCTGACCAATCTGATTTTGATTTCGGATGTCTACGAAAACGGCGCGCGGGTGGAATATAACCTGTATAAGGTGGCTGTGCTGGCCGCCCTCAGGCTGTCTGATCGGCCGGTCTCAAACTGGCTGATAACGCTCTCTTTTGCCAAAATCGGCAAGCCGCAGGAGGAAATTGACCGGCTGCTGCGCTATTGTGCGGCCGATCGGCTGAAGAACTATGCGTTTTCAAACGAGCAGAATGGCGAGGCGCTCTTTGCGCAGGAGCTGGCGCCTTTCTTTGCCTGCGGATTGCCACGGCGTGGCGCTCAGAGCGACAACCTGGCCGCGATGACGCGAAGCTGGGTCAAAAAGCTCTTGCCCCGGCCCATTGATGCGCTGGCCATGCCCCGCGGCGAGAAGGAAACCAACATCGAACGGCTGGAAGCGCTGGCGCAGACTTTTGTGGAGGACAACATTGTCGCCGGTCAGTCGGCCATTGTGAATGCGGCGCGGCAGCAAATCGAGCAGATCGAAGCCGACGTGATAGCCTGGATTCATAAAAGGGCGCGCATCGGCGAGGCTGTGGCCTTTTTTGCCCCGGGCGGCCTGTTTGATCGCCTGATTGAGGCGGCTGAGGAAACGCGCTTTTCCACAGGTGAGAGGACGGCCGAGGCGCATGCACGCAAGGGTCTGCTTGAAAAGGAAATCGATTTTCAGAACAGGATCATTCTTCTGGCGGCGCGCGGCTTTATTGATCGGGAGAGCGGCCGTATAACGGGCGAGGTGCTCTCGCAGTATCGGGCGATGGGGAAGCGCTTTTATAAGACAGCCTGCCTTTGCCGCGATCGTATGCTGGCGGCGCTGAAGATTTATGATATGGAAGCGGCGGAATATGCCGGATTGCAGCAGGAGCTGAGCGCCTATTATGAGGCGATTGTCGAGAGCTTCGACGAGGGCCGCGTGCGCGCCGACTGGGAGGGCGACGAACGTGATCTCTATCCCGAGGAAGAGGGCTGCGCGGCGCTCTGGCAGGGCCGTGTCGAGGAAATTGCCGCGCGCGTTCAGGCCGAAAATGCGGTATTCAGCGCGGATTTCTGGGCCAGTCTTCAGAATGCGGAAAGCGTCATGCGCAAGATGGATGAATGCGCGCAGCGCGCCCGCCCGCTCCTGTCTAATTATTACGGCATTAAGGAAACGCTGGGCGAAACACGCTTTATTCCC
Source organism: uncultured Oscillospiraceae bacterium (assembly GCA_964406835.1). Lineage (GTDB taxonomy): Bacteria > Bacillota > Clostridia > Christensenellales > Aristaeellaceae > Firm-10. Next base: position 5,345 of record CAYOTH010000012.1, on the reverse strand, counting down.
GCACGCTTTAAAGACAATTATGCGGCGGTGACTCACGGCGTTGTCTGGGTGGATTGCGACAGCGTGGAGGTCATGTCCGTGCTGGCACTGAGCGGAAATGGCGGCGCCGAGGCGTCCATGGAAACGGTGTGGACGGCGCTTGAGGGCTGCTCGGCCTTTGCACGCAACAGCTTTGTCTTTGAAGACGAGCCGATGATGCAGGACGTGGTAGAAAGCCATGAAGGCGTGCCGGAAAAGCCTGAACAGACGGATAAGGCTCCTGAGACGGCGGAGAGCGGCCTCTCCCTGTCGGTCAAAACTGAGGGCAAGCGGGTTTTCCTGAGCTGGATCTGGCAGGGCGGCCCGCGCGCCGATGCCCGGGTGATCTGCCGGGACGGCCATGGCAACGTGCGCGAGGACGCCTGCACCAGCGGCCAGTTTGCCGTGGCGGGCAGCCGAATGGACATTACGGGGCTGATTGGTTATGGGCGCAACGAAATCACCGTGCGGCATCTGAATGTTCCCGGAGAAATGACCGGCGAATACGTCAAGGCGCGTCGGGTTTACTATGAAATGGCGCGCTACGGCGCGTCCAAGGTGTTCGATGGTGACGAAAAAACGGCCATGGATGTTTATCAGCTGGCGCTCTGGAGCGAAAACGACGCGGCGATCGGTAGGGGAATTACCGACAAGCTCTGCCTCAGCAGGGCGGCGGGCAGCGCTGAGGGCGATTTGAGATACCGGCTGAATTTTGACGATAGCCAGGAAAAGCGGCGTCGGGGCTCGGATAATGCGCTGTGCCTCTTCCAAGGCATGAGCCTGCCCCGGGACAAGGCGATTTCGCTGAGCACGTTCCCTGGCTTTGAAACGGAAATTGAGCTGCACAAGGGCTGAAGATACAAAAGGAGTGTTGGCGCATGGAGAATAAGCTGCAATGCCTGTATTGTATGCAGGAATTTGAGGCCGATCAGGTGGAGTTTTTTTACGAATCTGAACAGGGTCAGACCGATACGCTGTTTCAGACCTTTGGCAGTCGCTTTTTGGACTATCATATGACGCCGCGCCGGGGAATTTTCTTTCGAAAGGGTCAGCCGGATGTCAAGGTGATCGACGAATTGGACGGCGTGCCGATGAAGGTGCGCGTTAAGGTCAAATCACAGGCCTCGGCCACGGTTTCATCGTCGTCCGGGCTGTTCAGCGACGACGATGAGGAGAGCCAGCCTGCCTTTTCAGCGGCGGACGACCGGCCCCGCGAGTATGTGGGCGCGCACGACGAGACGCGCGATCTGGTCACCAAGGTCTGCCCGCACTGCCACAGCCGCCTGCCCGTTCGCGATATGCTGGGCAGCAAAACGCACCATGTGTTTTTGCTGGGCGGCACCGGCGCGGGCAAGACGACCTATCTGATCGCCATGCTCCAGCAGCTGAAGCAGACGCTGGGGCGCGGGCTGCACCTGGCTTCGGTGAGTTTTGGCGAGGAGAGCGAGCCGTATTATCAGGCGCTTCAGGAGCAGTACAGCACCCGGGGCGTGCTGGATGCCACGCAGCTGAAAACACAGCTGGGCGGCGGCATTTTTCCCATCGTCATGGATATTGAAAGCCAGTCGCTGAATAACCAGCGTGCCTTTGTCGTTTTGCACGACTTCCCCGGCGAGGGTATGGACGAGGAGGAATACCTGGCCAACCTGCGCGAGCTGGAAAAGGCGGAAACGATCATCGTCATTGGCGACGTCAATCAGTTTTATAACATCGACCGGGAGCGCACGCAGGATATTCGCTGTTTTGACGGCGACTTTGACAGCATGTTCCGCAAGATTCGCGGCAGCGCCATTCCCTCGATGAGGGCAGAGACGGTCATGTGCGTTCTGCTCAAAGTCGATCTGATTATGAGCCGAGAGGGTGAAGCGCCGCGCCCGGGCTATATTGCGCCCAGGCAGATTCTGCAATCGGGCAGCATGGACATGCATGTGGGCGCGGTGGATATGGGCACGATCGATCAGGTTTCCCGCACGATTGACGATAATATCCGCCGGGTGACGAACAGATCGCTGACCGAACACATGAGGGCTGTTTTTGACGGCCAGCTGGAAAAACCCAAGTGCTATAAGTGCTTCGGCGTCTCTACCTTTACCCGCACGGACAGCGACTGGCAGAATATTTACGATGTCAGCGGCACAAAGCACCGCGTCATCGAGCCGATGCTGTTTTTGCTGGCGCAGTGGGGCCTGGTGGCACAGAGCGATAAGCGTTCTCAGGAGGAAGAACCGGAACGCAAAGGTCTGTTTCAGAGGCTCTTTGGAAGGAGAGAGGCACGATGAAGGCGGGGCAGTATTCGCGCGGACGCGGCGATGTCAACGGCTATGCCTTTAAAAACCGTTCGGAGTGGATTCCCTTTTACGAAAGCTGGCTGGAGGATCTGCGCGGCGGCACGGCCACGCCTGAGCGGCCGGTGATCGAAATTCAGGCGGCCGGCGATCAGGGCTTGGCTTGCGTGTATTCGCGCGGATTTCTGGTGGCCAAGACGGCGGCCAATTATACGCACTATCTGCTCTTTGGCAAGGACGAAAGAGAGACGATGCTCAAAGAGGGCGTCTGGCGGATGCTGGCCTATGACGACTATCTTTCGGCAGAGGAATTCCGCGCGATGGATAAGCCGCAGGGCACGCCCATTGAGCCGATGGCTGAGCTGGAAGTGACCATGCCCTCGGCGGAGGCGGCGCTCTTGCGCTTGGAAAAGGCCGAAGGGGCGGCGGCGCTGCTGGCCGATCTCTGGAAGGCGCTTTTCGATCGTTATGAGCGCGGTGGCCGGGAATGTCTGATTCCGGTCGGCTGCCTGATCACTTCGGACGAGGAAGGCGAGCAGATTTGGACGAAGGCCATGGCGCTGATTCGCAGCGTGGCCTCGTATCTGCCGGAACCGGTCATGAACATGATCAGCGTGACGGTGGGCGCGGACTGGTCGCGTTACAGCGCGCAGTCGGGCAGCGCCTGGTACATCTGCCGCGAGGAAAACATCGAAAAGGGACAGCGCGAGGGATTATATGATTTGATTCACGGCGCCTTTACCTCACGCTGTGATGCCCATGAGCTGGCGCTGGGACAGGCGCTGCTTGAGAAAAAGCCCATGCGCTTTTATCAGCACATCATGCGCACCGACGCGATCGAAGCGACCGGAGCGACCTGTCTGTGCTATGACATGGGCTTTGCGGCCAATCTGTATGCGCTGGAAAGGCTGCTGGACGACCCGAATCGATCGGCCGATGCGGCGATTGGCGGCGCGCTGAATGCCTGGCGCAATCTGGACGGCGCGCTGGCCGAATACGAAAAGCACGGAAAGCTGACGGCGGGTCAGAGAGCCTGGGCGCTGCTACCGGTGATGCGCGAAATTACGGCGCTGCTTGCGGAAAGCCGATTGGAGCTGACGCTGAACCAGTGCCGTTTGCTGATTGCCACGCACCTGAACCCCGCCATGTCGGACGAGGGACGATCGGCTCAAAAGGAGATTGCGGAGATTCTCTGTCGCCGCAAGCTGCTTAAAAACGGGCAGGACTCCCTTTTGAAGGTCATGACCAGCGAACAGGATGCGCAGCAGCGGGCGATTTGGACGGCTCAGGAGGCGTATCCGGCGCTGATCGGCGCATGGCTCCGGGCGCAGGGGACGGCGGCTTTCCTCGAGGAGAGCGACCAGAAAGCGCTGATTGCGCTCATGAAGAGCGGCTCTTTGCCCACGCTGGAGGCGCTTCGGGCGCAGGTCAATGATTTCTGCGCCGAAACGCTGCGATACGAAAAGAGCGCCGCGCGCTTTCAGCAGGTGCTGAGGCTGCTGACGGCCAGCGGGACGCCGTCGGCCGGGGAATCGGGCGAGCGTCTTTTGGAAGAGCTGGGCGGTGCGCTGTGCCTTCTTTGTCTGGGAAAGCGCCCATCGAGCGAGCAGTATGATCTGCTGAGCAGCTATGTTCGCCTTGAAGGAACCAAGCTGGATGCGGCCGGGCTGCTGATACGCCATCTGTTTCTTCTCTGGCAAACGGGCACGGAGCGGGAGATCCTGCGCTACAGTGTGCATGTGCTGAAGAATTTTAAGCGGACGGATGACAGCGAACAGGCTGAAATTCGCCGGGCGCTGTCGGCGTGGTTGGAAAATAACATTCAGGCCGCCGATTACACCGAAGAAGAAATCGAAGAGATCAAAGAGGATAAGGTGATTGTTCCTTATTCACTGGAAAACGTGTTTGCCGGGCCGGTGATTGCCGGAACGAGAGCCTGCCTTAAGCCGCAGCGCACGCTCTATCTGAAGAAGCTGATGACCGAGTGGGATGTTTCGTGGGAGACGCTTTGCCCCGGCGGCGATTTTGCCGATTATCTCTTGCGCGTTTATCAAGAGCGCGATATCGAATCGAGTGAATTGCGGGAAATCGTTTTCCTGAACCAGCCGACGCTCAAGCGGGCGCTCTATGCCCACAGCCTGAGCCGCCTCAAAGCGGGAACAAGCTGGGCGCAGGGCGATCAGGCTCTGATGCTGTTGGCCGAGCAGGTGACGCTGGAGGCGGGCGATGCCCCCGTGCTGTTTGACTTTATGAAGGCCTGCCAGCATCAGGGCGATTACGCCGACGATGCGCGCCTTGACAGGATCGTGAGCGTTTTAAAACGCGCTTCCCTTTCCGGCGGCACGTCGTGGCTGGAGCTGGGCTGCGACGGGCTGACGGTTTCAGGGCAGCTTGAAGCGGGACTGACGCAGGCCCGACGGCTGTGCGATAAGAAGCTGATTGCGGGCGAGGCGGTTCAGGCGCTGACGCACCGCGTGATGGATGTTATGTCGCTTCAGGATGACCGGGCGATTCCGGTTCAGGCGTTTATGGGCTATCTGGGCGACCCGACGGCCGAGTGGGATGAAGCGCTTTTCAAGGGCGCGGCGCAGAGCCTTGGTCGGGCGTGCGCGGCCGATCCCCGGGGAGAGGCGCGACGCTTTATGCAGCGCTTTATGTTCCGCTCGCCGGATGAACTGGAAAATACGCTGGATGAGCGCGTCAAATCGGCCTGGGAGAGCGTGCGCGATGAATTCTTGAGCACGGCCTTTAAGCAGAACGTGATCGATCAGCTGACGGAAGACAAGCTCTATGCGCAGAAGGCTCAAGGGCTTTGGGATGAGCGTGCAGCCGATTCCTGGATGCAGAACGGCCTTTGGGAAACGCTGGGAGCGCGCTTGAATATAAAACCCCCGCTCCAGCATGACAGCCGGAGCGGGGGCAGTTAGAAATGTGGGGGAAATCAGAACAGCGCCTTTTTGCTGCCGGGAACGGACTCGGCGATTTTGCGGCCGTTCTTGATGGAAGCGAGCACGGGGGCGTTGGTGTTGAGGGCTTCGTAGT
>CAYOTH010000011.1:0-16358 GCA_964406835.1 uncultured Oscillospiraceae bacterium | reverse complement strand
GGTATAGGCAGAAACCGCTTCGGCGGCATCACTTTTTTCGTTCAGCAGCTCAAGCGCGCGCGCCATGTTTTCGCGGTAGCGCTTGATAAAGGTTTTGCGCACGCCGTCGGCCATGGCATAATCAAAATTCACAATAGACTGGCCGCCGTGCTGGTCGTTCTGGTTGGCTTGAATGGCGATGCAGGCCAACGCGGAATAGCTGATGATGTCATTGGGCTCGCGCAGATAGCCGTGTCCAGTGGAGAAGCCGCCGCGGAACAGCTCGATCAGGTCAATCTGACAGCAGGTGGTGGTCAGCGTCAAAAAGTCCATATCGTGGATGTGGATGTCGCCATTGTGATGCGCGCGGGCGTGCTCAGGCTTGAGGACAAATAGCTCGTTGAATTCCTTGGCGCCCTCGGAGCCGTAGCGCAGCATGGCGCCCATGGCGCTGTCGCCGTTGATGTTGGCGTTCTCGCGCTTGATGTCGCTGTCAGAGGCCTTTTTGTTGGTGATGTCCTCGTAAATGCGCATCAGCCGGCTGTTCTTTTCGCGTTCACGGCAGCGGCGCAGATGGTAGGCGGCATAGCTGTCGGCTGCTTCGTCAAAGCCGTTCTTCTTGAGGACGGTAAAGACCGTATTGTAAATGGTATCGACACAGACCGCCTCGTTCTGGGGCAGGGCGGCGGCAATGACGTTGCACAGCGAAAGAAGCTTTTCGTCGGCGAGCGTGCATCCGCTGTCGTGAAAGGCCTTGGTAATGGACTTGCTGATTTTTTCAGGATCGAAAGCGGCTTTGCGTCCGTCCCGCTTGATGATCGTGTCGGTCATGGCGATACCTCCGGCGTATTTTATAGGGGTAAACGTGTTAAAGGAGCAGGCATCACCCGATGCCCGCCCCGGTGAATCAATTCATATATACATTATATAGTGGATGGTGTGGAAAGTCAATACGACATATGGTGCGGGACGCGATTTTACAGGGCGTTCGTCACGCAAAGTCCCCGCCGCGCGCGCAACACGCTTCCCATTGTACGACAGAGTCTGTGTACTGTCAATAGGGAAGGATGATTTTTGTATGGTTTGACCTAGTATATCGCCTTGGCGGCGGCGGAGGCGGTCAGAATATATTACTGAACATAAACTGTTCTTCAATAAAGAGGTGCTCCAGCGCCAATTCAAGCAGCATCATGGAGCGGTGCAAATCGTCGATGTCGCCCACGGTCAGGTTGGCGTCGGCCTCGATGATGAGCTCGGTGACGGCGTGAAGCGTTTCGTGAGGCGAGATGGTTTCAAGCAGCGGCTCGTGCCAGGCCCACATATCGGCCATTTGCGTCAGGTGCTCGGAGGCGGCATCCAGTTGCTCTGATTCGATCAATTCTATGGTGGTGACGCGCATTTCTTCCATTTCCAGCGCGACATGGCGGATGAGCAGCATGCTGGACAGGCAAATGCCCAGCGCCAGCAGCAGCACGATCAACATGGTTATCAGGCTGCGTTTCATGTTTACCAGATCACCTCGCCTGCGTCAAGCGCCTGAAATTGCGTTACGTTTCCGCTGCGATCCTGTATGGTCATGCGTCCCTGCGTGTCCAGGCTGCAGAAAAAGACGTTTTCGCCGGTCAGACTGCGGGCGGTAAGCAGTTTGTCCAAGCGCGCCTGATCGAGCCCTGAGGCGCTTAAATTGCCGGTTTGTATGCGTCCGTCCATGATGAGGGAGAGCGGCAGACCCTCGTAGCCCGGGTCAACGTTCATTTCTTCGGCGGTCGGCGGGCGCTTGGCCGCATAGGGGAAGGCGTTGATGACGCCATTGGCCTCGACAACGGCCGTTTCAACCTCAGCGGGGTCAAGAATGCCCGATGAGCGCACGCCCTCCAGCACATCGGCAATGCTCAGGCAAAGCTTTTTCATTTCCTGCTGTTGCCAGACGCCTTTTGAAATAATCAGCGAGGGCTTGCCGGAAAAGAACGAACGCAGCCGGTCGGAGCGCAGGCTGAGCAGCGTAATAGCCGAATGCGTTACAAAGAGCGCGGCCACCGGTAACAGGCCATGCAGAAGCGGCGTGCCCACGTCGCTCATCGGCGAGGCGACGAGGTTGGCGATCAGCATGGTCATGACGAATTCATAGGGCTGAAACTGTCCGATCTGGCGCTTGCCCATGGCGCGCGTGAAGGCTACCAGGGCGATATAAAGCAGCACCGCGCGTATAAAGAGCGTGAGCAAAGGAATCTCCTCCTCTCTGGATGCTGCTCAGTATGACCGGAAAAGATTAGAATTATACTAGAAAACGGCGTGAAAATGCCAGAAAACTTGATATTATGCGTCTAAGCGGGTATAATAGGGACATGGAATAAGGAAAGCAAAGCCGGCATAGAGTTTTTCGTAAGCGCCGGTTTGACTATGATCAAAGGAGTGACTTATATGGCATTTTTTGATGAACTGAGCAAGCGCGCGGGCAGCATTGCTACCACGGCGCAGAAGACGGCGAACGTGGCCAAGATCCAGCATCAGATTAACCAGAAGGAATCCGAGTTCGATGCGCTGTATCACCAGATCGGCCAGATTTATTACAGCTGCCGTCAGCGCGGCGTGCCGGTTGACGAGAGCATTGCGGCGCTGTGTGACCGTGTGACCACGCTGGCGCAGGAGATTGAGGCGCTGCGCGGTGAGGCCGATCGCATTCGCAATGTGCGCCGCTGCACCGGCTGCGGCAAGGTGATCGACCGCAGTGTGAAGTTCTGCCCCAATTGCGGCGCCAAGATCGAGCAGGAGGCGGCTGAGACCACGGAAGCGCCTAAGCCTGCCGAGGAGCCGGTTGAAAGCAGCAGCGAGGAGGCCAAGGTGACCATCAACTGGCCGCGTACCGGCGAGGAGACGGCCTCGGTCCAGACGGCGGATGAAGAGACATCCGCCGCCGAAGAGAACGAGAAGGACGAATAACCAATCAGCGCAAAATGGCCTGGCATGGGAAGCTGTTTTTGCGCGTCATAAAAAGCAAGGCTTCGGAGCTTAGGCTCCGGAGTCTTCTTTTGTTGTCAGCCGAACAAGAGCTATAAAGTCCACAAGTTCGGCGGGGGGACGTGAAAATGGCTTTGGCCCTTTCTCAGGGAATGAGCCGGTGATCGGTCTTTGTATAAGGTGGAACAGCACATTTAATGAGGTTTCAAAGCGGGGAGTGGTGAAGCGAGTGAGAGATAATCCTTTTAGCGAGCAATCCTATGCGATAAGCGTTTAAGAGGCTGGGAGCAATCGCCCGTTCAGCGGGTGGTTATGATCAGGATGCTGGTGAAATTTAGAGAATCAAAAAACACAAATCGTCATATTTTCTATTTCATTTGGCGGCGGGAGTGGCTATAATAAAAGTATCTTTAAAATGCCTTCGGGCATTGTGATGGAGGAATGTAGCGATGCTGGAACGGATAAAAAAATTGCAGGAATTGACCTTGGCGGGAAAAATGCTGCCTCAAAGTGTGAAGACAGAGTATGACCGCAAGGATTTGCTGCTGCGCCCGGTTCAAATGTCGGCCAAGCGGCTGTCGGAATATATTCTCAATCAGGAGCCGCTCATAACTGAATATTCCATGATGACCGGCCTTTTCAAATTTGACGGCTCGGTGGAGGGCGACGCCTTCCAGCTTTCGGGTCATAAGAACATCGGAGGGCTTCTTGCGCAGTTCTATAATCAGCCGGTGGACGATGTGGCCACGCTGGAATGGCAGCATTCTGTGGGCGATTTTGGCCATGTGATCGATGGGGGACTCAAGCAGATTCTCAGCGAGATTGCCCAGTCCCGGGAAAATCATTCCGCGCAGGACGAACTGGATTTTCTGGACGCCATGGAATGTGTCGTTAAGACGTTGAGGGCCTGGGCCGAAAAGTGTTCCCGCCGGGCGGCCGAAAAGGCGGCGCAGGTGGAGAATCCGGCCTACAAGGCCAATCTCATGCGGCTGAGCGAGGCGCTTTTGCGCGTGCCGTATGAACCGGCCAGCAGCTTTTATGAGGCCGTGCTGAGCCTGTATATCTGCTTTTCCTGCATTCCGGACAGCATAGGCACCATCGACAGGACGTTCAGGTCGTATTATCTCAGCGATCTTGAAAAGGGCGTTTTGACGCCGGAGGAAGCCGCGGGCTATTTGCAGGAGCTGTATCTGATGATTCAGTCCTGGACGCCGGTGACGAGCGACCGCTTTACTCGTGGCGGCGAATCGCATTTCTGCATTGGTGGCTACCTGGAAAACGGCGAGGACGGCTTTAATGAGACCTCCCGTTTGGTGCTGGATGCGCTGCTGGAGTTGGATACCTACATTCCGCAGATTTCACTGCGCTGGACGAAGAAAACGCCGCATGAGGTGTTTTACTATGTCAACGACCGCGCTCGCAAGGACGCGCATCAGCGTATAGCCTTTGTCAATGATGAGCCGCGCATTCGGGCGTGGATGGACATTGTGGGCCTGCCTTGGGAGGTGGCTTGCGCCTATTGCATGGCCGGCTGCAACGAGCCCAACGTTCCCGGCGGGCGCATTATGGGAACGCAGAACAGCAACATCGTCAAATTCCTGATGAAGACCTTCTCAGAGCGCCGTCAGGAGATTCTCATGGCGGAAACGTTTGATGATTTTTATCGGATTGCCGAGGAGGAACTGTGTAAAAACCTCGATGAGATCATCTGGTATGATACGGCCTTTAACACGGTGCGCGCACGGGATTGTAATTTGATTAGCAGCATTTTCTTTAAGGGCTGCATTCGCAAGGCGCGCAGTGTGACGCAGAAAGGCTGCGATTATACGACCGGCATGATCGATGCCATTGGCCTGACCACTGCCATTGACAGTTTGGCGATTATCGATCAGTTCGTCTATGTGGAAAAGCGCTGCACCATGGCCGAAATGCTGGACGCGCTGGACAAAAACTGGGCGGGTTATGAGGATCTGCACACGCTGATTTATAAAAAGGGCTGTTTCTTTGGCAATGACGATGAGATCTCCAATGCTGTGGCGCGTCGCTTCTATGAAAGCATTTATACGCATTTGCAGGATAAGCATGACTTTATGGGCAAGCACTTCCTGCTGGGCGATTTGATCGGCTACAATCAGCACAATGTCTGGTTTGGCCAGCGCATGGGTGCTACGCCGGATGGACGCTATGCCGGAGAACCGATATCCTTCGGCCGCGGCCAGAGCCAGGGACGGGATCGAAATGGCTTGACGGCGCTCTTAAATTCCATCACGGTCTGTGATTCGCATCATCTGGTCAGCGGCCCCACAGTGACCAATTTGATGCTGGACGAGCAGATGGTCAAGGATGAGGAGCAGTTTGACAAGCTGGTGACGCTGCTGGAGGCCTATTTCCGCAAGGACGGCATGCACTATCAGCTGAACTATGTCTCCCGCGAGGAGTTGCTGGCGGCGCGGGCCAACCCTGCGACTCATGAGAACCTGCGCGTGCGCGTGTCGGGCTTCTCGGATAATTTCGTGCGCCTCAACGAGGACTTGCAGGATGAGATTTTGACCAGAACAGCAATCAGAGGATAAGGTGATTCCGGTGGAAACAGTACGGATTTTTGATATTCAGCGGTGCTCGATGGTGGATGGGCCGGGCATTCGCACGACGGTCTTCCTGAAGGGCTGCAACCTTCGCTGCGCCTGGTGTCATAACCCGGAGAGCCAGAGCGTTGAACCGGTGATGATGTTCTATAAAAACAAATGCACTGGCTGCGGCAAATGCGCCCAGGTCTGTCCGCGTCATTTGCAGGCGTGCGAGCTGTGCGGCAAATGCGCCGATCTCTGCCCGCAGAGCGCCCGGGAAATCTGCGGAAAGATCATGACGGTTCAGGAGATTTTTGATATTGTTCGCAAGGATCTGGATTATTATGAATCGTCCGGCGGCGGCGTGACCTTTTCGGGCGGCGAGTGTTTGCATCAGGTGAAGGCGCTTCAGCAAATGCTGGCGCTGTGCCGCGCAGAGAGCATCAACACGGCGGTGGATACGGCCGGCGCGGTGGCCTGGAGCGCCTTTGAAGCGGTACTTGAGGAAGCTGACTGGTTTTTGTATGACGTCAAATGCTGGGACGAGGAGACGCACAGACGCTATACCGGCGTTTCCAATCGGCTGATATTGGAAAACCTCAGGCGTCTGGCGCTCATTTGCCCGCAGAAGATCATCGTCCGCGTTCCGGTGATTCCGGGCGTGAATACTTCCGAGTCGGAAATGAACGGCATTGCCGGTTTTTTGAAGGAGCTGGGCGTTTACAAGGTGGAGCTTTTGCCCTATCACAAAATGGGCGAGCATAAGTACGAGGATATGGGGATCATGGCGCAGACGTTCAGCGTTCCTTCGGCGGAGGTTATGGAGTGCTTCCGCGCGCTGATCGGCTAAGACGCAGAGAAACAAGGCCTCTTCCAAGGATGCTGAAGCGTTCGAAGAAGAGGCCTTGTTCGTTGGCCAAAGGACGCTGTTTTCGCGTTATTGAGACAAAAAAACAGACCTCTGAGAATCAATCTCTGAGGTCTGCTTTTCTTGCCAGCCGACTGGGCGATATAAGCCACCCCAGTTCAGCTGGAAGTCATGAAATAGTAAGCAATCGATAGGTGTATTAAGCGGGAATAGGCCCTTGAATGAATCACCGAGTAGGGGATTTGCGAAGCGTGTGATTGACAAGATGCTCGATGTCCTCTTTAGAGGGCGATCTCAGGCGATGAGCCCTTGTGGGGCTGGGCCGAGTCACCGTTCAATGGGTGTGTGATTGCTTTTTGCCACGGAGAGGAGCTTGGCGGCTGTTCATCGAAAGCGGCGTTCCCATGCTTTTTGCGGCGTGCCTCGCTTAGAGCGGCGGTTCCGGGCCATTGCTTGTTCAGGACGGGATTTACGGCAGGCTTCGGTTGGCCTTGTAGGCGGAGGGAGAAAGACCGAAAACACGCTTGAAGACCGCCGAGAAATAATAGACCTCGATATAGCCGCACTGCTGTGCTACCTCAGCGACGGAATATTTGTTGGTGAGTAGCAGTTCCCGGGCATAGTTCATGCGCAGCTGCGTGACATACTTGACCGGCGGCAGGCCGTACAGCTCGACAAACAGCTTCTTAAAATAGGAATAGCTCAATCCGGAGACGGCGCTCAGGGCCTGATAGTCAAAATCCGTGTCTAGGTAATGCTGCGCAATGTATTCTGAAACGCCCTGAAGCCGTGCTTTGCCGGCCGGCGAGAGCGAGGACAGCTCCCGGCTCAGTTGCTGCGTGATGATCTGATAGAACTGCGCCATGGAGTGAGCATAGTAATCCGGCGCCTTGGCCGACCATGTGTTGAACAGCCTGAGAAAGCGGCTGCGCATTTCTGTTCCGCAGTCTCTCAGATGTGTGGCCAGGGTGGGCAGAGGCGAGTCACTGTCAAAATAAATATCAATGCAGCGCCCCACAAAGGGTGAGAGCCGATGTACCCGATAGCCCGGATTGGGCGGATTCTTGGGCAGAAGCAGCATACAGTCGGATTCGCAGCGGAAAACCTGCCCCTGAAAAAAGGTGTCGTTTTGGCCGTTCAGGTAGTAGATCAGCTCATAGCAGTTGGGCGCGCCAAACGTGCGCCATTCATCCTCAGGCTGATTTTCAGGCCCGAAGCTCATGATGGCATAAAGGCGCGTGATGTTGATCTCCTGAGGAAAGAGCTTTATGAGGATGCGCCTCCTTTGTTTCTTGGATTAGAATCTGACTTTATGATAGCATGGACGAGGCCTTTTGTCGAGGAAAAATGCAAAATTCGAAGGCACAAAAACGCTCCGGCCTGATTTAAAGCCGGAGCGTTGAAGAGATGTTTTCAGTGTATCAGTTGGCCCAGTCCAGATAAGCCGGCTTGGTGTAGCCCTGGCCGTTGGGCTCGCTGTCGATCATGACCAGCAGAGCATCCTTGCAGCCCTCGGCCATGATGTCCTGATCGACGGGCGCTTTGTCAACCAACTGCGCACGGGCGCCGGTGTAGAACCAGAGGCCTTCGCCCTCGGCGAGCGCTTCGCCATTACGGCCAACCAGCGAGGCCACATCCAGGCCCATCTGCGTCAGCTCTTCCTGCGTGTAGAAGACCCATTTGTCCGCGGGCAGCTCGTCTTCCCACTTGCAATCGGCGATGTCGCCGCTTTCGGATTTGCCGCCATTGTAGACTTCAATGGTGTAGGCGTCGATGTTCAGTCGGCCATAGGCATAGTCGATCAGCTCGGCAGAGGTGGGGTAGTCTTCATAGGAGGACTTGGAGTAGAAGCCGCGGCCGGTGGTCTCCTGGAAGGCAGCCGCCATCTTCTCGGCCACATCCTTCATGTAGAGGATGCTTTCGGAATCCTTGGTTTCGTCATAGGCGCGGTAGCACCAAGGATAGAGCACGCTTTGAATGCCGGTGTGCAGCGTGGCCAGCGCGTCGATTTCGTTATTGAGCAGGAAGTTCTGCACGGCCTGCACCTCGGGCTCGGAAGCGGCGGTCGAGCCGGCGCTCTTATAGGCATTGGCGCCCACGACGCCAGTTTCTACCGTGTCCACATCGAAGCGGTTCCACTGATAGTCGAACGTGCGGTTCATGTCGATGCCGCTGTTGCGGGGATCGTCGCCCAGGATGCCGTTCTTGTCCCAGTCGGGGCTTTCCATGCCGAAGACGGGCGTGCTCCGGCGGTCAGGCTGGCTGTCCGCCGTACCGCGGTAGAGCGTGGCGATGTAGCCGTCGCCGTCCAGATCAGTGTAGGGATCCGAGAAGGCCACGCCGTCGCCGTTGGCGTCCACCGGGCGGAGGTTCTGGCGAGTGTTGTAAATGAAGGACTGCTCATAGCCATCCGGATTGATGACTGGAATGACGTAGATCACATAATTGGAGAGAATGTCCTTCACGCGGTCGGTGCTGCTGTTCTCAGTCAGCCACCAGGCGAAGTACATAGCGCAGGTCGCTGATTCGCGCTCGCCGCCGTGGATGTTGGCCATAACGGCAATGCCGGTCTTGTCGGTTTTCTCAACAGAGGGATCGGTCAGCTCCATGCACCAGAGCGTGCGCTCCTGCCAGCTGCGGCCAATCGGATAAAGCGAACTGATTTCGGGATAGGCGGCGTTGATCTGTTCCAGCTGGCCTTCCAGCTCTTCGTAGGTGTAGCGCACTGTCCAGTCAATGGTCGCGTCTTCCTGCGCCCAGGCGCTGCTTCCGGTCAGGAGGAGGGCTGCCATCAGCAGCCAGGCAAAACACTTTTTCATTACAGACACCTCTTTCTAAAATACCCGCACGCTGCGATTTGCTTTCGTGCTTTAGTGTGATAATATAATAGCACAATGCCAGGGAAAATGCAACAGCTTTTTATGTTAAGCTTGCAAAAAATGAATCGGATGGGGAACGGGGCTGAACAACTGTCCATACATCTTTTGAAAGTATTGCCCATAAAGAAAAACAGACTGCAGAGATTCATTTTCAGGGGTCTGCTCAGGGTAAAAAAACTTGAAACGGGCTTCAAAGCTATGAAATTTCGATTTCGTGAGGGCATTGGGACGGGAATGTTTTGAAAAGCGGCTCGTGCGCTTGAGGAAGGCACAACGGGGTTCGGGATGAAACAGCAAAATCCTGTTTGCCGAAATAAACGGACTTTGTCTTTGATAAAGCCAAATAGGCCTTTTAAGCACGATGATCGCGAACCGGGGGGGTGAATCGCCGGATCGATAGGTATTTGTGATTGGCGCGCAGGATGGACTTTCTGCGTTCTTTGTGCTATAATGAACCTATCAACGCAGAGGAGGAGAGATCCTGTGAAAATCGGTATTCAGATTAATGATTACGGCAAAGGCTATGCGCGCTTTGGTCAAGATCGCTTTCAGGCGGCGGCTCGGCATGGTTTTGCGGCGGTTGATTATGAAATGGCCTCAACGGATATTTCCCTGTATTCGCTCAGCGACTCTCAGCTCAGGGAGAAAATGCTTGAAGACCGACAGGCGGCTGAGCGCGCGCAGGTCGCCATTTCGCAGGTTCACGGGCCGTGGCGCTGGCCGCCGCAGGATTCGACGGTCGAAGAGCGCCGGGAGCGTCTGGACAAGATGAAAAAGTCCATTTTGGCGACGCATTATTTGGGTTGTCCGTATTGGGTGGTGCATCCCATCATGCCCTATGATACAGATGATCTGTGCAGCGGCCATGCCGAGGACACATGGAAGCTGAACGTGGAGTTCATGACCGAATTGCTCGCCTATGCCCGGGAGCAGGACGTGACGATTTGCCTGGAAAATATGCCCATGCGCAATTTTTCGCTGGCCACGCCGAGCCGGGTTTTGGAATTCGTTCAGGCGATGAACGACGATCATTTCCAAATCTGCCTGGACACGGGCCATGTGGCGATTTTCCCAGATCTGTCGCTTTCTCAGGCGGTGCGCGAGTTGGGCAAAGCCATTCGGGTTATCCATGTGCATGATAATATGGGCGACGGCGATCAGCATCTGTGGCCGACGCGGGGAAAGATCGACTGGCCGGGTTTTGCGGCCGCGCTGAAGGACGTGGGCTATGACGGCGTTTTTTCGCTTGAAACCTGCCCTTCTGAAACGCTCGATATGCCGTCTTACGAGGCGGAATGCGTTCAACTGCACGATATCGCGCAGCGCATTCTCGATCAGGTCGGCCTTTAAGAGGAGCTAAAACAAAAAATCCTTCGCAGGATGAATGTCTGCGGAGGATTTTTTTGTTTAATTGTGAGCCGAACATGCGATAGGCATCCGTGTTTGTGAAAAATGTTTTGGCAAAGGAAGCCTGAATCAATCCCCACAAGAGCGTGACTTTTACTGCTCACTTTAAATGGGCTTGGCCGCCCCGCCCGGCGCGGGACATGATGGGAAGGCAACATGGAGCGCTGGTTGTCAGGAAAAGGTGGAGCTGTCAGGCGTCTCGTGGTTTTCCTGATGGCGTTCATCGAGCTTTTTGCGGCGCTGAGCCAGGCCAATGGAGAAAAAGAGTATGCCGCTTAGAACGATGACCGCGCCAACGAGAATAGACAGGCGCTTGTTTTGTTCAAGAGAGGCTTGGTATTCCGCGTCCGTGCCGCCGCGGTAGGTCAACTCATAGTAAACCGGGAGGAAGTCGTTATCTTCGGCTCCGAAGACTTTTTCAATGTAGCTGTCAAGATAGCCGCGGAAGGTGGTACCCAGAGAGCCGATCGTTACATACATGGGCATGCGCAGATCGCCGATATATTGCGTGTTATCCTCCAGATAGGCGCTGATGGTTTCATAAAGCGCGTCGGAGGGCTTATGCTTCAGGGAGGCGATGCCCCACTGGTCGTTGTTCATGCAGAAGGCAACGGCATATTCATAGGAGACGGTGCGATTGTTCTCTTCAGTATGGGCGTACTGATCGAGAATGACGGCATCCTCGATGAAATAGCCGCCGGCGGTCAGGATTTCGGGCGAAACGGCGGTCATATCGACGGGGTAAATCGGCTGATCAAAGGCCGTGACGATGCAGGAAAAGCCGATCAGGAGCATAAATAAGCCTAAAACTATGAAAAGAAGCGGGTGCTTGCGCTGGATGCGAATACTGGCCATGACAAAACTCCCTTCTTATGTGTAAAAAACATCCCCGTCCGATGGAAATCCAATCAGACGGGAATGATGAAAACAGTTTATGAGATTAGATCTCGGGGATGTCGATCTCGATCTCGTGGCCGACTTCGGCGGACTTGCAGATGCCGTCGATGATCGCCTGATTGTAGAGAATCTGGCTGGTCGGGACGGGCGCCGGCGTGCCGTTCTTCACAGCATCCAGGAAGCTGCGGATCTTGATGTCAATCAGGCCCGGGCCCTTGTGGGGGATCAGCGGGATGCTGGTCTGCACATGAGAGCCGGCAACGTCGTGATAGAGCGTCATCGGGCTGGTGAAGGTGCCGTTCCAGCAGTCGGTCGACGGGATGCGCAGAGCGCCATCGGTACCGAAGATGATGGTGTCACCGGGGGTGTCAACGTGCATGGCCCAGGCAATACGGAAGTCGAGGATGATATCGCCTTCCAGACGGACGAACGCAGCGGCGAAGTCGTCAACGCTGAAGCGCTTGGCGTTCTCCTCGGCGGTATGAGTGGCGTCGGGGGTGGCGTACTTCGGGTTGGTTCCGAAGTAGGCGGACTTGTAGCCGGAAACGGTCAGCGGCTTCGGATAGCCGATGGCGTTAAGCACGACGTCCAGAGAATAGCAGCCGATATCGCCCAGGGCGCCGATGCCGGCGGTGTCCTTCTCGATGAAGGTGCTGTTCGGGATGCCGCGACGACGGCCGCCGCCGGTCTGGATGTAGTAGATCTTGCCCAGAACGCCGGAATCGACGATCTTCTTGATGTTCTGCATGTTCTCATCGCCACGGGGCTGGAAGCCGATGGAGAGGATCTTGCCGCTCTTCTTCTCAGCGCGCATGACCTCAATGGCCTCTTCGGTGGTGACGGTGAAGGGCTTCTCCAGCAGGACGTTGACGCCATGCTCGAGGGCGTAGATGGTGGGAACGGCGTGGGCAGCATTGTAGGTGCAAACGGAAACGGCATCCAGCTGCTCGTTGTCGATCATTTCCTTGTGGCTCGGATAGAAGCGGACGCCTTCGACGTCGAACTTCTTCATGAAGGCCTCGGCCTTGCCGGGGATCAGATCAGCGGCGGCGACGACATCGACGTCGGGCATGTTCTTGTAGCTCTTGATGTGCGCCTCGGCGATCCAGCCGGTACCAATGATACCGACCTTCAGGCGGCGGGACGTGTCAACCGTTTTCTCTTCGGTGGCCTGAGTAAACTGGCTCAGAACCGCATCAGCGTTTTTGCTCATGTGGAAATACCTCCCAAATATTGCGTTGCGGGATATTTATCCCTACAACTCAAATTATAACATAATTGACGGTAAATGTGAAGAGCCAATTTTCTGTTTTTCAATTCTTTTTATTCCCGGACGGCTATTAAGGGAAAAGTCCCAAGGAAAGGCGTCGTTTGCTGAGGAAAAGAGGCGGTATCGTTCAAAAAAAGAAAGCATCCGCCTGAAAAAGCGGAGGCTTCCTTTCGATGTGATCAGAACTTAGCCGAGGAGATCGGCCAGACCGGCGGCCTGAAGCAGCTGCATCAGGCCCTGAGAGGCGACGGCGCTGGCTTCTTCCATGAAGGCGTTGAGGCTCTCTTCGTCGGCCGTGGAGAGATCCAGGTTCTCGGCCGGGGCCGCATAGGCCTGATCGGAGGTGTACAGGTGCAGCGCGGTATCAAATTCAAGGCCGGTCGTGAAGCCGTCAACTGTCATCTGGCAGAGCAGATGGCCCGGATAGGTGAGGCTGTCCTCGGTGGAGACGGCCTCCTGTGCGCTATAGACCAGCGCGAAGTCGACGGTTTCACTGGACCACTCGCCGTTGTAGAGCGTGTTTTCGGTCAGGCTAAACGACAGCGCGGTCTGAGACGAAGCGTTGTTTTCAAAGGCCAGCGTCAGCTGGGTGCTTTCGTCGTCGCCCATCTGGTTGCAGGTCAGCGCAATTTTCGTGTCGCCGCCGTTATAGGGAATCTTGATTTCAAGCGACAGATCGAAAAGTCCGGCATCATTGAGGAAGAAGAAGGCGGACATATTCTCAGGGTCGTTGAGGACGGCCAGCTGAACGTCCATATGCGCGTTTTCGCTGTCCTCCGTCATCACGTCAAAGCCCAGCAAAACAGCATAGTCGCCGTTTTCAGTCTGCAGGTAAGAGCCGTTGAGAGTCAGCGGGAGCTCGCCAAGGGCGTTCCAGTTCATGCTTATGCCCAGAAACGGCTCAAGGGCCGCATTCAGCGCATCAAGGTGCTCGGCCAGCTGGGCATCCTGCGCGCGCATGTCGTTCACGAAGGCAACGAGATCGCTCATGCTGATAGAAAAGAGGAGGGCGTCGCCGGACAGCGTGACCAGGTCGCCATGCTGGAAGGTATAGCCTTCACTCAGTTCAAATTGAACATACGAAACAAACTGCTCGCCGATTTTCGTGGCTACGTCGTTGGAACTGAGATAGTCCAGAAGCGCCTGAAACTCATTTTCCAGATCGGCGATCACGAGATCGGTCACGCCTGCGTTGTTGAAAGCGCCCTCCAGCTCGCTGACCATCGCCTCAAGCATCTGATCCAGCGGCAGCGAAAGGCCTTGGGACATGCCGTCCAGCCCGAAAACCAGGTCGGAAGACGTCCAGTTGGCGCCGCCGCTGAGCGCGGTTTCATTGCCGCCCATGAGGGAGAAGAGCGCCCGGCCGGCCGCGGTCTCCGCATCATAGCCGATGTCGAGATTCAGCGCCATATCGATGGGGAGGCTCGTACCTGCATAGCTGATCGACGGGTTGCTCAGCGTGAGGGAGGCGGCGGAATAGGATTCGCCCAGCGCGCTCATCGGCAGGCAGAGCAGGCACAGCGCCAGAAGAAGCGCTGCAAGGGAACGAAGCGTGCGTTTCATGAGTGGATCTCCTCTTTTCTGCGAGTAATATGGTATGATCATAATATACTGCATTTGTGGCAAAAAAGCAACGGGTTATTGCAAAAAGTGGCTTTGAAGCGCTGAAAACCACATTTTTCCGTTCCAAAGCGCATATCATGGCGGCAAAGGAGGGATAACATGGCAGAGGAATCGAGAGGGACGGTCGTTTCGGCCTTGCTGCGCGGGCTGCTGCTTTCTGTGGCCGTGACGCTTGCAGGAATGCTGGCGCTGGCCTCGCTGGTGGTCTGGGGAAATCTGGGCGATAAGGCGCTGGAAGCGCTCAATCAGGTGCTAAAGCTCATCGCCATAGCAGTCGGCGTCTTGGGCGTGGTGCGGCTCGGCGGGCGGCATGGTCTGGCCAAGGGCGGCTGCGTGGGGCTGATGTATATCGCACTGGGCTATGGCGTGTGCGCGCTCTGGAGTGAGCTTCTGGTAACGCCCGCCATGCTGGTGCTTGAAATGGCCATGGGGCTGGCGATTGGCGCGCTGTGCGGCGCCTGCGCGGCCAATTTGCGCCCGATGCGCCGCAAACGGGCCTGAAGATAAAAAGAACCGCGATGCGGCGTAAGGGGCCGTATCGCGGTGATGGAGCTTTAGAGGAGGTCGGCGTTTTTCAGCGTCAGGCGATGCCAGTAAAGCCGGGTCATTTCATAGCGGGGACGATAGATGAGGGACAGGCCCAGCGTCCAGAAGCCGCCCAGTATCAGCGCCGCTGCCCAGCCCCAGACGGGCAGCGCAAACAGTGCGGCCAAAAGCTGTAAAGCCAGCATGGTTAGCCCGGCGTCGGTCATGATGGGGGTCGTCAGCAGGCACAAACCGATGACCAGCGCGCTCATCAGCACAAAGGCCAGCGTAAACCAGCCCAGCGCCGAGAAAAACAGCGCGCAGGGGCAGAGGATGCGGCACAGCGCCGTTTTAAGCGCGTGAGTGAAAAGTCCGCTTCCGGAAAGCGAAACGCCTTCACACAGGCCGAGAGCCAGCTGCCGCGTTAAAACGCTGACAAAGGCGGCCAGCAGGATAAAAAGCACAAGGCCCGCCAGCAGCAAGACAAGGTTCAGCGTCGAGCCAAGCAAAAGCGGCACGACGCTGGTCCACTCGGTCATAAACACAGAGACAAGCGCCTGCACAAGCGCGGTCAATCCGGCGGCAGGCAGCGCCAGAGGACAGAGCAGGGCCAGGCGTCCAAAGGAGATCGGCTTGGGGGCATGGCCGTTGCTTTTCCGGGCGGCGTTCGTCAGGGGAAACTGCATGACAAGCGACGTCAGCGTGATTAAAAATGCGGCGGCCGGCAAAAGGAGACTCTGCGCAGGCCAAAGCGACAGGGCGAGCGCAGTCAGAGCGATCAGCAGCGTGTCAATGAGCATTTCCAGCGCAACGAGGCGGCGGATCCGCTTCAAATCGCGCGCGAGGGCCTTCTTGGTCAGGCGGCGGGCGTGGCCGAGAGTCGTCATAGCGGAGGACTCCTTTCAGCAGTAAAATGATCTTATGGCAAATCAGACGCACAAGCCGGGACCTTGGTTGCGCCCGGAGCAGCATGGGGAAGAACAAAAAACGCAGGGCCGAGCCATGACGGTTCGACCCTGCATGTTTTTTAGCGGCGCAGCTCCGCCCCGAAGTCGCGGGCGCAGGCGTCGAGAATTTTGTCCATGGCCGCGCTGATTTCGGCATCGGTCAGCGTGCGGTCGGGCGCGCGGAAGCTCAGCGCAAAGGCGATGCTCTTCTTGTCTTCGCCCAGCTTTTCGCCGCGGTAGATGTCAAAGAGCGACACGTCCTCAAGCAGCTTGCCGCCGGCCTTGGCAATGACGTCCATTAGCGGGCCGGCCTGAACCGATTCGGCCATGACCAGAGCGATGTCGCGCGGTACAGCCGGGAAACGGGGCAGCGCCTTGACCGCCGGGATGGGCTGGGTCAGCTCGGGGATGAGGGCCAGATTGACCTCGGCCACATAG
>CAYOTH010000010.1:0-17475 GCA_964406835.1 uncultured Oscillospiraceae bacterium | reverse complement strand
GTATGCCGGTGTTGGTCAATTGAACCGTGCTGGAGAGCCGGTCCAGCGCCCGTGCCGAAAGCGAATCCACCGCAATGACCGCGCGGGGGCGCACCGCCTCAATCGCCGCACGCACCAGCTCGCCGCTCTCAATTCCCGTTATCCCCATAACGCCCGGCGCCACGGCGCAAACGCTGCTCATGGCCGAGCTGGTCAGATCCGGCCGCTCGCGATAAATATGGCGCGTAACCAGCGTGTGATCGACCACCAGCGGGCCAAGCGAATCGGGCGTTACACTGCGGTTGCCCAGCCCAATGACCAAAATGCTCCCCTCACCCGGCGGCAAAAGGCGCGCCAGTTCCTCGCCCAGCAGCACGCTGACGGCGCGCCGGGCATCGATATCGCGCCGCCGAACGCGCGGGCATTCCATAGTAATATAAAGCCCCTGCGGCTTTCCCAGAAGGCGCGCGCCCTCCTCGCTCTCCACGCTAACTTCCGTCATCATGACGCCGCCCGTCTCCCATTCCGAAATATGCACGCCCGGCATATGTTCCCGATCAAGATCAGCCGCATCCTCCATGGCCAAATCCGTTCGAATCTGCTTCAAAAAAATCCCTCCCTCATAGCCTTTGTTCCTTCAGTATTCCGCCCTCTGTCCCCCTTCATTCAGTCCTATGCTTTAAAAAATTAACGTGTTTAAATCAGTTTGCTCTTGCATTCGAGCGATAAACATGCTAGAATAGCAGTTGTTGATTGTAAGGCTGTGGAGGTGAAAGATCTTGCCGAATATTAAATCTGCCATTAAGCGCGTTAAGGTGAACGAGAAGAAGCATCTGCGTAATCGCATGATCAAGTCTGCTATGCGCACGACCGTCAAGAAATACGAGAACGCTGTGGCCGTCGGTAATGCCGATGCCGCGATGCTGTCCCAGACTGCCAGCGCTATCGATAAGGCCGCTGCCAAAGGCGTTATTTCCAAGAACGCCGCCAATCGTAAAAAGGCTCGCATGGCCAAGCGTCTCGCGAAGGCCGAAGCCTAATTGGCCTCATATCGTAAAAAAACGACTGTCTCGACAAGAGATAGTCGCTTTTTTATTTTCCGTTTTTAAATCCGATGCCAACGAGACGACCGGCTTTTTGCAATCAACGCTTTCAGAGCCTCGCCGTCCACCAGCTCAAGGCCATGCCGCCGGGCAAACGCTTCGGCCTGTGCGGTAAAGCCGCAGGTGGTCACAAACACGGCTCCCTGCGCGCCGACATCCAGTTGCGCCGCCCAGAGCTTTTGAATCGCCTCCCGGCCAATCCGTCGCCCGCGCGCATACAGCTTAACCTCGACGACATCGTGCCGCCCGCCGCGCCGCAGATGAATATCAATGCCGCCATCCCCCGTTGCACGCGTCACCCGGGCGCGATAGCCCAGCCTTCGGTAGAGATTGGCGACATAGCTTTCAAAATCCGTCGGATGATCGGCATATTCGGCCAGCAGACGGTCAATCTCATCGCCGCGCGCCCAAAGCGCATTCACCGCGTCATAAGCCCGGTCAAAGCGCGACAGCATAACGGCGCACCCCAGAAAAACCAGTCCGTTCTGTATCGCCCGCTCAAACGCGCCCCGAAAAAAGCTGATGTTAGCGCGCGCCGCCAGCAGCAGCATAAAAACGATCAGCAGCGCCTGCATGACGCGCCGTTTCAGCCTACGCCATTGCTTTTTCATATTCCGTTCCTATTTCATCGCCGCCAGCTGAAGCATCAGCCGATCCAGCGCCGCAGTCTCCCGCACGCGGCCGCTTTTAATGGCGTAATCCGCTTCCACGCAGGCCTTATAGCCCGTCTCCAGGCTGCTTGCCTCGAAGCGCCCGGCCTGCTCGGCGGCCCGCGTGGCCGCAAAATGATTCAGCGCCAGCTTTTTTTCGATTTCCGGCATGGTTAACCCCTGCGCGCGCAACAGGCGAATATGAGTCAGCATCCGCATCTGGCGAGTCAGCATAGCCAGCGTTCCCACGCGCGTTTCACCGTTTTCCAGCATACTTTTAAGCAGCAGCTGCGCCTGTCCGCTTTGCCGCTTCATCAGACAATCGATCATCTGAAACACCGTGCATTCCGTGCCCGGCGTCACGACGGCCTCGATATCCTCGCGCGTAATTTCCTCCCGACCGCCGACATAGGCGCAGGCCTTGTCCAGTTCCAGCCGAATGCCGGTCAGCGTGCGCCCGGCCATAAAGACCAGCTGCTCGACCGCCTCCGCGCCAATAGTATGCCCCAGCGGCTTAACCTCCCGCGCGCACCATCTAAGCAGATCGGCGTCGCTCAAAAGGGCAAATTCCACCCATTCGGCGCGGACCTTGAGCGCCTGCGTCAGCTTTTTGCGCATGTCCGGCGCACCGCCTTCCACAAACACCATACAGCAGGTTTCCGGAATATTTTCCAGCCACTTAATAAAGCGCTCGATCTCCGCCGATTCGCCACGCGCGCCCAGCGCCGCCCAGCTCTTGACGATGACCAGTCGCCTTTCCCCCATCAGCGGCAGGGTTTCAGCCGCATCCATCAGATCCGATGCCGAAACCGCCCCGTCAAACAGGTTTTCATTGAGCTGTTCCAGCCCTTCGGGCAAAAGCTTTTGGCGCAGCGCCTCCACGGCCCGATCGCGCACATACACCTCCGCGCCATAAAACACATAGGCCGGCCGGATATCCCCGGCCTTGATTGATTTAAAGAGCTGATCGCTGGTCATGTTTTCTCCTTTTGGCGCTTAGCGCGCCGTGATAATCTGCGTTTCTCCATTGGCCTTCAGAATGGCCGTCACCGCGCCCCGCTCGTCTGTGCGATAAACGGCGCAGTCAACCAAGCGTTCCAGCGTCTCTGGCGACGGATGGCCGTAGTTGTTGCGCCCCACGGAAATAACCGCCACCGACGGCGTTACCTGTTCCAGCAGAAGGCGGCTCGTCGAAGAGGCCGCACCATGATGCCCAACCTTGAGTACCGTACAGTCGGGCAGATAAATCCGCTCGCAGCTCATCGGCAGATCGCCGGTCAGAAGAGCCGCAGACTGTCCGCTTTGCACGCTGAGCACCATGCAGTTTTCGTTGATATCGGCGGCGCTGTTTCCCGCCGGGTTCCACACAAAGGCCGTCGCTGACGCCGAGAGCATCACCTCGTCGCCCGCGCTCAGATAGCGCACGTTCCAGCCGCCGCCCAGCGCCTTCTGCCAGGCTTCATCAACGCCGTCGTCATGCTCCTCCTCGTCCCACAAACAGGAAACATACAACGTCGAAGGCGGGAACGTCTCCACGATGGCCTCAAGGCCGCCCGCGTGATCGGCATGGCCGTGCGTCAGAAACACGCCCTGCGGCGTCAGGCCTTCATCCAGAAGATAACGTGCCACCGTATTGCCGTCGCCCACATCCACCAGATAGCACAGATTGTCCGTTTCAATAACCGCTGCATCTCCCTGCCCGACATCCAGAAAGATAATCCGAACGTCATTAACTGCCGACAGACCCGGCAAAACAAAGGAAAGCGCCGCCGCGGCCAGCATCAGCGCAACGCCCACCAGACGCCGCGCCCGCAGAAACCGCCCGCCGCCATAGCCCGAAGCCGCCAGCACAGCCGCCGCATAGAGCACAATCAGCCACACCGGCCAATCGGGGCAGTTGATCTGCGCCATCGGCAAAACCGAGCCCAGCGCCGGAATGGCGTTAAAGAGGCGAATCGGCCAGGCCAGCAGATTGCCCAGCACCGCGCCGCCCGCGCTCCAAACACACCCCAGCAGCGTGACAGCCAATATAGCCGGATAGATCAGCGTCATAGCGGGAATCAGCACCACGTTAAACAGCAAAAACCACACCGACAGCTGATTAAACTGGCAGGCAATGACCGGAAGCGTTCCCAGCTGCGCAGCCAGAGAGGCCGCCATAGCCGTGCCAACCGTTCGAAGAATGCCGCTTAAACGGCTTCTGTTCTTCTTTTTCTTCGCAGGCTTCAGCCAACCGGACGAAAGAGCAATCAGCCCGCCGACGGCCGTAAAGGAAAGAAGAAAGCCCACGTCCTCAATATAGAGCGGATTGACCGCCAGCAGCAGAAGAAGAGACGCGCACAGCGTCGTCAACGCATCGCGCGGGCGGCCTGAAAATACGCCCAGCCTCGCCAGCGCGTACATCAGCCCCGCGCGCAGTATGGACGCCGGACAGCCGACCACCAGCGTATAAAGCGCCATAAGCCCCAGCGAAAGCCCAAAGGCCACGCGCCGTTCCACATGGAGCTTGCGCAACAGATACTCCAGGCAGAGGAACAGTGCGCTGACATGCAGGCCCGACAGCGCCAGAAGATGAGACACGCCGGCTCTGCGATAGTTTTCCTTTTCCTCCTCGGGCATTGCTGATTTGTTGCCGGTAATCAGCGCCGTGGCAAAGCCTGCGCAATCCTCGGGGAAAACACGCTCAATGACGTCGGTCAGGCGGCTTCGCTGCGCCATAGCCCAGCCGACCAGGGAGAACGACGTTGGCGCTTCAAGCGTGATCTCCGATTTGCTCTTAACCGTTGCGCCCAAGGCCACGCGCTGCCGCCACAGCCAGGCCGCATAATCAAAGCCGCCCGAATCGGCCTGCTCCTCCGGTTTCCAGGTATTGACCCGCACGCTCAAATGCGCGCCGTACTCCATGCGAGGCGGCTCGCCGTAAAAATAGAGCATGACCTTCGTCGGACAGCGCTCGCCATCCAGCGTCACCTCATCCAGCCGCACGCGCCACGAGCGTTCGCCCTGCGCCACCTCGGAATTGACAACGCCGGTCAAAAGCACATCCTCTGCCGCCGAGACATCGGGCTTAATCATAAAAAGATCAAGCCAGAAGGCGCCCAGCAGCATGGCCAGCGAAAAGACCAGCGCCCGCTTCCGAAAGGCGATCATCAGCCCGATCACCAAAGCGATGGCCACCGCCCAGACAATCCAAAACCCAGCCGGCGCGGCATGAGCAATGACCACGCCGATCGTAAAACAGAGCGTAAAAAGCACCAGCGGTCGCTTTTCAAGCCAGCGAAACGCCCCGCTGCCCGGCTGATCCATCGACTTTCTCCTCCCTTATCTTTCCTGAACGCCCGGCTTTTTCGCCATACGAAAGCCCGGCCGATTCGTCTTCATGAACCGGCCGGAACAAAAACGTTATTGCGCCAGCGCTTCGTTGATTAACGCCGCCAGCCTCTCTGCATCCTTGATCTTTTCGCCCAGATACCAGCCGTCCTGCTCCTCGTCATAGAGCATTTCCAGCGCAGCCAGCACATCCACGCCCTGCTTGTCGAGCTGTATATTCATCGACACGGGCGTTTCGACATCATACAAATCAACGGCATATTCGCCGCCCCCCAGCGCCTCGGCCTCTTCGCAGGCCGCCAGGAAGGCTTCCAGACGCGCCGCGTCCACTTGCACACGCATAACAGGTCCTCTCCTTACTTGCTCCACGGATTGGGCGTAAAGCTGCCGCCGCGGCACCACTTGAGGTAATTGAGCGCATGCATCTGGCCGGTCAT
Source organism: uncultured Oscillospiraceae bacterium (assembly GCA_964406835.1). Classification (GTDB taxonomy): domain Bacteria; phylum Bacillota; class Clostridia; order Christensenellales; family Aristaeellaceae; genus Firm-10. Next base: position 11,976 of record CAYOTH010000010.1, on the reverse strand, counting down.
CTCCCACTCGCTGTTGAAAAGCGGATCATGGTAGCCCTCGATGCTCACGCAGCCTTCATAACCAGACATCTGCAAAATTTCAAAAATCTTGCGCCAATCGGTATCGCCGAAGCCGGGGAAGCGCGATTCCACAAAGCTCTCGCCGTTCATAATACCCTCGCTGGCGATCATATCGCGCTTAATGGTGGCGTCCTTGCCGTGAATATGCACGATCTTCTTCACATAGCGGCGCAGGCAGGCCACCGGGTCGATCAGCTGACACATCTGATGCGCCGGCTCCCACTCCAAGCCCAGAGCCTCGCTGGACACCTCGTTAAACATCATGTCCCACGCGCGGGGCGTATATCCGATATTGCAGCTGGCCTTCTGCCAGGTGCCGCCCATGGGGCAGTTTTCGATGGCCAGCTTCACGCCCTTGTCCTCGGCATGGCGAGCCAGCTCGCCAAACACCGTCTTAAAGCGCGGCATGGCCGCATCCACCGATTCGCCCTCCAGCGCGCCGGCAAAGGTGCTCACAACCTTCGTGCCAAACGCCTCGGCCATGTCAATGCAGCCGTGCAGCAGCTTTTCATGCTCCAGATTCTGCAGGGCATTGCAGTAAAAGCCCAGCGCCGACACCTCGATGCCAGTGTCCTTCAGAAGAGAACGCACCTGCGGCGCCAGCTCAGAGAGCACCACATTGCCAAAGCTCATATGGAAGTTTACGGTAAAACACTCAAAGCCCTTGTCCTTCATGCCCGGAACCCAGTTCAGAAACTGATCGCCCGGAATGCAGGTACCCACGCGAATCTGTTTATTCAGCATTGTTCATCCGTCCTTTTTATTCATAATCCTCCCCCATCGGGGCTTTACGTTTATTATAGCATGATTTAAAGCCGTTTGCCATCCCCCGCGCCGCTTTATCAAAAACTTTTTCGTGCCTTCAGGCTTAATATAAAAAAACGAAGCTCCAGCCGTCCGGCCAGAGCTCCATTTCTTATGTCTATGCTTCATTCAGGCCCGTCAATCTTTACGGGCATACTGGCGAATCAGATGCATGACATTGGCCACGCCGTCGGAGGAGCTTTCACGCTCCATGGCGTCGATCAGACGGCCGCGGTCCTTATAGGTTTCAATCACAGCAGCCAGCAGCGTTTCCGGCGACATATTCTCCTGCATAAGCACATGCGCCAGGCCGCGCTGCTCAAAAGAGCGGGCATTGAGAATCTGGTCGCCGCGGCTGGCCTCCTTGGGATAGGGGATCAGCAGCGCCGGCTTTTTAAGCGCCAGAATCTCGCACAGCGTGTTGGAACCGGCGCGGGAAATGAGCACATCGGCACAGGCATAGGCGTGGCGCATGTCATCGTCAAGATACTCGTACTGGTGATAGCGCGGCGCGCCCTCGCATTCGGCATCCAGATTGCCCTTGCCGCACAGATGAACGACCTCAAAGCATTCAGTCAGCTGATTGAGCGCCGCGCGCACAGCCCGGTTAATGGCCTGAGCGCCGCTGGATCCGCCCACCACCATCAACACGGGGCGCGAATCGCTCAGCGAGAAAAGACGGCGTCCCACTTCCCGGTCTCCGGTAAACAGCTCGGCGCGCAAAGGCGTTCCGGTTACGCGGCCCTTCTTGCCGGCTGCAGCCGCCGCCTCGGGGAAGGTACAGCACAGCGCCTTGGCCAGCGGCGCGGAAAGGCGATTGGCCAGACCGGCCGTCATGTCCGATTCGTGCAGAAGCACCGGCACGCCCGCCAGCTTGGCGCCGTACACCACGGGAACGGAAACGAATCCGCCCTTGGAAAAAACAATGTTGGGATGAATTTTGCGCACCAGTGCAGCCGACTGGAACGACCCCTGAATGACGCGGAAGGGATCGGTAAAGTTCTTCAGGTCAAAATAACGACGCAACTTGCCGCTTTTGATGACGTGATAGGTCACGCCGTCCACCGCCTCGATCAGGCGGCGCTCGATGCCATTCTCGGTTCCGATATAGTGAATTTCCCAGCCTTCGGCTTTGAGAGACGGTATCAGCGCCAGATTGGGCGTGACATGGCCGGCCGTACCGCCACCGGTCAGAATAATCTTTTTCATGGCTAAAAAACCTCCCGCAGAGCAAAGCTACAAGGCTTATTGTCAATGACGGCCCGGCGCCTCTCAAGACACCCGATCCGTCTGATCATTATAACATAGTATGATCGTCCGATGCTTTAGTTTGCCGTTAAGATGGCACAAAAAAACGATCCATCTTCCTCTATCTGCCGCCTTCAAAGGCTTTTTGCCCGCTTTATAGCGCTCCTCCCCCTTGCGTTTGATGTAAAACATTGGTTAATCGCGTTTTTTTGCAGGATTTTTCGTGGCGATGTAGAAAAAATACTAGTAATATTGAAACTGCTATGAGAAGGCTTAGTTATCTGATGGAGTTAATCATCGCTTCCCACGCGGGATTTTGCTTCGGCGTTCGCCGCGCCGTTGAAACAGCGCAGGATCTGATCCGAGACGGCGAAAGTGTCTATACGCTGGGGCCGATTATTCACAATCCGCAGGTGGTTGCCTCTCTGGAAGCGGACGGCGCACATGTCGCTGATCGTCCCGAGGACATTCCCTCCGGCGCCACGGCTGTCATCCGGGCGCACGGCGTGGGCCGCAAAACAGTGGAAATATTAAACGAACGGGGGGTTCGCGTCGTGGACGCGGCCTGTCCCTTCGTCAAGCGGATTCATGAGCTGGCCGACGAGGCCGCGCGTTCGGGCAAGGACGTGCTGGTTGTCGGCGACGGCGCGCATCCCGAGGTGTGCGGCATACTGGGCTGGGCCAGAGGACGGGGCCGGGCCGTCGGCACGCCCGACGAAGCCGAGGCGCTCACCTTGGAGCACCCCGCGCTGGTTGTCGCACAGACCACCATTCCCCAGACGCTCTTTAACGACGTCTGCGCCCGGCTGAAGGAAAAGAATCAGCCGCTTGAAATCCGCAATACCATTTGCCACGCCACGGCCATTCGCCAGGATGAGGCGGCCCAGATCGCCCAGACCGTGGATGTTATGCTGGTCATCGGCGGAAAAAACAGCTCCAATACGCGCAAGCTGTATGAGCTGTGCCGTCGTCTCTGCCCGCGAACCTATCTGGCGGAAACCGCCCGGGAGCTGGACGGCCTTGTCGTCTTCCCCGCGGATAAAATCGGTATTACAGCCGGCGCTTCTACGTCGGTTGGTACATTTAAGGAGGTTGTTGCACGAATGAGCGACATCAAGAATCAGGAACAGGTAGAACTTCAGGAAACCATGACCGACTCCGATTTCATGGCGGACGTCGAAAAGACGATGGTCCAGCTGCACCCCGGTCAGACTGTCACCGGCAAAGTCCTTCAGATCACCGATGACGAAGTGTGTGTGAACGTGGGCTACAAGTCGGACGGTCTGGTCAAGAAGTGCGACCTGTCTACCCCGGATGTCAAGGTCGGTGACGAAATCGAAGTCGAGGTCGTCAAGGTTAACGATGGTGATGGCAATGTGCTGCTGTCTCAGCGCAATATTGTCAACCGCAAGGTGTGGGATGCCATCGTCGCTGCATACGACGCGGGCGAGATCGTCAAGGGCGTCGGCAAAGAGTCTGTAAAGGGCGGTCTGATTGCCGATGTCATGGGCATTCGTGCTTTCATTCCCGCGTCCCTGCTGTCCCTGCGCTATGTCGAGAAGATCGACGAGTTCGTGGGTCAGGAAATGGATCTGAAGATCATCGAGATCGACAAGAGCAAGAAGCGCGTCGTTGCGTCCCGCAAGGCCGTTCTGCAGGCTGAGGAAGAACAGAAGAAGGCCGAAGCCTGGGAGAAGCTGGCTGAGGGTGAAGTTGTCAAGGGCATCGTTCGCCGCCTGACCAACTTCGGCGCCTTCGTTGACATCGGCGGCGTTGACGGTCTGGTTCACGTCTCCGATCTGGCTTGGAAGCGCGTCGGCCATCCGTCCGAGGTCGTTGCCGTCGGCCAGGAGATCGACGTTAAGATCATCAAGCTGGACAAGGAGCGCGATCGCATCTCCCTGAGCCTGAAGGCCACCCAGCCCAAGCTGTGGGACATCGCCGGCGAGAAGTACGCGCCCGGCAGCATCGTGACCGGCAAGGTCGTCCGCATTGTGCCCTACGGCGCGTTCGTGGAGCTTGAGCCCGGCCTGGATGGCATGGTTCACATTTCCCAGTGTGCCCCCACCCGCATCGAAAAGGTCGAGGACGCCGTCAAGGTTGGCGATGAGATCCGCGTGAAGATCCTCAGCGTCGATACCGAGAACAAGCGCATTAGCCTGAGCATCCGTGAAGCTCTGGCCGACGACGCTCTGGAAGACGTCGCTGGCGACGAGTTCGCCATCCCGGAGGCCTAATCAGGGATTTTTAAAAGTGTCCGGTCATGATAAAATGACCGGACACTTTTTTATATTCCCCCAGAAAACCGAGCTGCAGGATCTTCGCAAAACACAGGCCTGCCCAGCCGTCAACTCATCTTCTGCGAAATTCCGTCGATCGGGATTTAAGCAAGGACTGTTCAACCCCTATCGCAGCCATGACCTGACAAGGGCTTGGCTGCGATAGGAGCGTCCTCTTGTGAGAACTTTATAACATTAGCCAAAGCTATCCCCCCGGTTGAAGCGGTGATATACGGCCTATGCACCCACCACAAAAAACGGCTTTTTGCGAACCGTCCGTTCACAAAAAGCCGTTTTCCTATCGTTTTTCAAAGCGCTGGTTTCAGCGAATGATGCCGCCGCCCAGGCACTGCTCGCCCAAATAGAGCACAGCCGACTGGCCGGGCGTTATAGCCCGCTGCTTTTGCGCAAACTCGATGTGCATCAGATCATCGCCTGTCAGGCGCACCGAGACTTCCTGCAGCGGCTGGCGATGCCGAAAACGCGCCTGGCAGCAAAGCGTCTCACCCGGCTTGAGCGGCGCACGACCCGAAATCCAGGTCAGCTGCTCAATGACGGTCGATTCGCTGTAAAGCAGCGGCGAATCGTCGCCCTGTTCAACCAGCAGAACATTGTTTTTTAGATCCTTGCCCACGACAAACCAGCGCCGCCCATCTCCTCCGCCGCCAATGCCCAGGCCACGCCGCTGACCCAGCGTATAGTACATCAGTCCGTCATGCCGGCCGACCTTGCGCCCATCAGGCGTACACATGTCGCCCGGCTGAGCCGGAAGATACTGGCTCAGGAACTGCTTAAAGTTGCGCTCGCCAATAAAGCATACGCCGGTTGAATCCTTCTTTTCGGAAACGGGCAACCCGTTTGCACGGGCGATATCGCGAATCTCCGCTTTGGTCAAGCCGCCCACAGGAAACATCGCATGGGAAAGCGCGGCCTGGCCGATCATATAAAGGAAGTAGGTCTGATCCTTGTTTTCATCGGCCGCGCGCAGCAGGCGATATTCGCCATCCGCACAACCCAGGCGCGCAAAGTGACCGGTTGCCAGCTTATCGGCCCCCAGCGACAGCGCGAATTTCAAAAAGACATTCCACTTGATTTCGCGGTTGCACAAAACATCCGGATTGGGCGTGCGACCGCGCCGGTATTCCTCCAGAAAATAGCTAAAGACGCGCTCCTGATAGTCCTGCGCGAAATTGACGGAATAGTAGGGAATGCCGATCTGATCGCACACGCGGCGCACGTCGGTATAATCCTGCTCGGACGTACACACGCCGCCCTCGTCCTTTTCCTCCCAGTTGTTCATAAAAACGCCGATGACATCGTAGCCCTGCTGTTTCAGCAAAAGCGCTGTAACCGATGAATCGACGCCACCTGACATGCCGACGACAATCTGCGCCATAGCGTTCTCATCCTTTCTGCGGCTCTACGCCGCGTTCCACGCGCCAAAGCACGCTCATTATGCGCCGAGCCCCGCAATTTTGCGAGGCTCGATGACAAATAACCAAAGCAAACAACTTTAACCGACGATTTCTTCCTCCGGCTTCATCGGCGGAACATCGCTGTAAATGACGTTCATCGTCTTCCAGTCAACGTATTCACCGTTGACCGAGGGCATTTTCGACACATCGCCCCAGGCAGCTTCATCCCAGTGATCGCGCAGCCAGAGCTGCAATTGCTCAATCGCCTCACGAAGCGTCTGATCGTATTCGCCGGTCACTTCGGTGGTTTCCGGCAGCCAGCCCAGCATGATCAGCCGGTTTTTGAGAGCCATCACATCCTCCTCGGCAGAATCTACATATAGCGCCGGCTCCTTTGTCGGCTCAGGCGTAGGCTCTTCCGTAGGAACTTCAGTCGGCACCTCGGTCGGGACTTCCGTCGGTTCCTCAGTCGGAATCTCAGTCGGCACCTCGGTAATCGTTACTTCGGGCGTTTCCGTCGGCAATTGAGCCGGCTCGTCAGTCGATATTTCTTCCGGCGCCTCTATGGGCGCGTCAGTAGGGTCCGACTCAGTCCCCAGCTCACCCGTAGAAAAATCCAGCGTAGGCGCATTGTCCGGATCCGGGTTGACCGGCTTGTTGAACTCATTGTTGAGGTAGCTGAGTGTCGCCGTACCGGCCGTGCCGCTGGTATCCAGCTCCAGCGCATAGCGATTGTTCAGGTAATCCTGCAGGAACGAAACCGCCGTGCGCGTGTTGGCATCATAAACGCCGTTGGGCGTACCCTTGAGCCACTGCAGCTCAATCAGTCGGCCCTGAAGCCAGATAATCGCATCCTCCTGAGAGTTTTCGTCAATGGTCTCGGAATAGATCACCGTCGGCTCGGGCGTGGGCGTTTCCTCCGGCTCGGGCGTGGGCGTCAAAGCCTCGGCGGGACGCGTCGGCGCACTCGACCAGAGCAGCCACTGCATGGTCAGCTCATCCGGCATGCCGTCCTCGGGCAGCGTAATATCGGGCGTCGTCGCATTCATGTGACGCTGGAAATCGGCCAGCGCCAGCGCGGTGGCATTATCATAAACACCGGTGTTCTGCGAGGCATCCAGCCAGCCCAGCTCGATCAGACGCGCCTGAACGCTCGCGGTCAGCTCGGCCGTCGGCACAAAGGGCGTGGGCGAAGGCGTCGGCTCCTCGGTCGGCGCGGGGGTGGCCGTTGGCGTGGGGGTGTCGGTCGGCTCCGGCGTATCAGTCGTCGCGGGGGTATTGGTGGGCAGCGTCTCGGGCAGGTCACCGCGTCCGTCAGCCTCCGGATTCCAGGGCGCGTCAGGCCGGTTCAGCCAGCCGACAGTCGCCGGGCCGGCAATGCCGTCCACCTGAATGGAATCATCATAGCGCTTATTGACGCAGCTCTGGAAGGCGCGAACGGCCTCGCAGGTCTTCTTGCCGTATTCGCCGGTCGGCTCATCGATATTCAGCCAATCCAGCTCCATCAGCCGCTTTTGCAGCGCCGCAATCAGCGCGCTGTCGGCTTTTTTGTCAATCTGCGTCGGTTCAATCGTCACACGCGGCTCGGGCGTGGCCGTCGCCTCGGGTTCGGGCGTCTGGGTCTCTTCAGGCTCGGGCGTCTGCGTTGCCTCCGGCGTGGCGGTAGGCTGTTCGTCGCCCTTGCGGGGCGCATCGCTGCGGTTCAGCCAAGTGATGGTAGCACTGCCCGCAATGCCGTCCACTTCCACAGTGGAATCGTAATTATCATGAACGCGCTGCTGGAAATCCGAAACAGCCGCCTTCGTCTGATCGCCGTAGTGGCCGGTCGGCTCGTCGATATCCAGCCAGCCCAACTCGATCAGGCGCGCCTGCAACGCCCGGATGAGCGCCTCGTCGGCATGACGGTCAATAAGCGTCGGCTCAATCGTCACGCGCGGCTCGGGCGTGGCCGTCACATCAGCCGTCACATCAGCCGTCGCATCAGCCGTCGCATCGGGTTCAGGCGTTTCGGACGGCGCGGGCGTGACAACCAGCGTATTGGGATCAGAGGTTCCCCGCGCCCAATCCGGCTCGTAGTCATTGGGAATCAGCGTGCTGGTCGCTACGTTGTTCAGCGTATCGCCGCCCGGCTGCCGCTGCCAGCCCTGCGTCGGCGCAATGATGTTGCCAAATTCGTCGGGCGCTTCGGCGGTGGGCAGAGGCGTTTCAGTTGGCGCAGACCAGGCGTTCAGCGGCGAATCGAAACCCTCCGGCTGTGTTGTGGCATCCCGTCCGCTGCCGCTCAGGATCACGATAATGGCCGCAACCAGAATCAGCACGACGACCAGCGCCACACTGACCGTGATGATGCGGCGGCGGTTCTTTTCGCCGTCCTCTTCCTCCTCGTCGGCCTCTTCGTCTTCAGCCAGCTCCTCCTCGCGTTCGGACTCGTCATCCATCGCTTCAGAAGCCGCCGCCGTTTCCTCGGCCGCCAGCGCTCCAGCAACCACCGCACTCTTTTTGCGGCGCAGCACCACATAAAGCGTCCCGTTTTCCTCGAAATTGGCCATGGCCTTGCCGGGATCCTCGGCCGATTCCGCCTTGGCGCGCGTTTCCTCCAGACCGGCAGCGAATTCAGCCTCCATGCCAGGCAGCGGCATCAGGTCATTGCTGCCTTCAGCGCGCATGGCCACGCCGCGCGGCAGATACTCGCGAATGCGCAGCGCACGCTCCTTGCGCAGATCATACACAATATAGACGACGCCGGACGCATCCTGACCGACGGCGCGCCCCACCAGGAAGCGACCGCCCAGAATTTCGCCGGGCTTCAGGTGATTTTTAATCAGCGGCGCGGCAGCATCCTTGCCGCAATGCGGACAGACGGACTGTCCTTCGTTGTCTTCCATGCAAAACATGCACAGTCTGCCGGTATCCATGCTTTTTTCCTCCTATCGGCGAGCCGCCCGGGCCAGGATGTCGGCCAGGCAGCGGCGTGTGTCGGTTTCCACGGCGTCGATCGGCCGATTGGCATCGATCACCGCAATGCGATCGGGTTCTTTCCCGGCCAGCATTTTATAGGCGTTATAGACCGTCTCAAAAAAGGAACTTCCCTCCAGTTCCAGCCGATCCGGCTGACTGGCTGAACGACGGCGCTGCATCGCCTGTTCCGGACTGATATCATAAAAGAGCGTGGCATCCGGGCGACAATCGCCCAGACCGGGGGCATTGATCGCGCGCACCACATCCATGCCCAGAGCGCGCCCCGCGCCCTGATAGGCCAGATTGGAATCCAGAAAGCGATCGCACAAAACCACCGCGCCCCGTCTGACCGCCGGACGAATAACCTCTTTAACGTGCTGCGCCCGGGCCGCGGCATACAGCAGCGCCTCGCATTCGGCGCTCATGCCGGCCGAGCCCACATCGAGTATGATCTCGCGAATGCGCTCGGAAATCGGACAACCACCCGGCTCGCGGGTAACGACCACCTCGTAGCCGCGCTCGGCCAGCCAGGCGGCGGCGCGCTTCAGCTGCGTGGTTTTGCCGCAGCCATCCGTTCCCTCAAAGGTGATAAAAAGCCCCGGCAGCGACACATCCCCAAGCAGGCAGACTCTCAGCTCGGCAACGCTTTCGGCGATGCAGATCGCACCGGCTGCTTCCAGCTCCTCGCGCGTGCCATAGCCATACAAAGCGCCGATGCCATCTATGCCGTTGCCCCGCGCGCCCTCCATGTCTCCGGCTCGATCGCCGACCATGCAGGCTCGTTCATAACGCGGCGGCAGAGCGCGGCGCACTAGCTGCACCTTGTCCGCATGATGATCGTTCAGCGTGATGGCCTGAATTGAATCAATGTACGGCGCCAAGCCAAAATAATCAATGATCTGGCGTGCAAAGATTTCCGGCTTACCGGTTGCAACGGCTACATACGCGCCGCCAGCCTTCAGCGCACGCAAAAGCGGCGCGATGCCCGCATACACCGAATTTTCCATCCAGCCGACGCTTGAGAAGCGCTCCCGGTAAATCCGGACGGCTTCCTCCGCGTCCTCGGGCGTCATACCGGCGATCTGAATAAACGATTCACGCAGCGGCGGCCCGATAAACCGGCGCAGTGTTTCTTCGTTCAAAGGCGGCCTCGCCATTTTCTCCAATGCATATTGGACGGATTTTGTGATTCCAGGTTCCGATTTTGTCAATGTTCCATCCAAATCAAAAATTACAGCGTCATATTTCACAGGCAGTGCCTCCGTCATATCCAAGCTGATCTCGGCGCTTCGTCCGTCATTTAACCGCGCCGGGCTTCAATTCCCTCCTGGGCGTACATATTCTATTGTATCTGCTTGACGCCTATTTTTCAAGTCTTCTCATATGAATAATCGGGAAAAATGAACAGGCAAATTCCGGCATCCGTTTTTTGTGTTAATTTGCAGTTCAGAGCGAATGAAAATGCAAATTCGACGCAAAACGTGCTCAAAAGCGCTTGAAATGAATCGCATAGTGGGCTATAATAGCGATATATTTTCGACAGGCACTCTATATCGCCTGTGATATTTAAGGAGGATTCATCATGGATCGCGTTTACAACTTTGCCGCCGGTCCGGCTGTCATGCCCCTCGAAGCCCTCGAAACCGCTGCTCGGGAAATGTGCTGTTATGGTTCGGCCGGCATGTCGGTCATGGAGATGAGCCACCGATCTAAAATGTACCTCCCGATCTATCAGGAGACGGTTTCCCTGATCCGCGAGCTGATGCATGTGCCGGATAATTATTCTGTGCTGCTTCTGCAGGGTGGCGCCACGCAGCAGTTCGCCTCCATTCCCATGAACCTGCTGAACAAATCGGGCCGCGCCGATTACATCGACAGCGGCAACTTCGCCCACGGCGCTCTGGTGGAAGCCGGCAAGTACGGCCAGGCGCGCTGCGTCGCCTCCTCCCGCGAGGACAATTACCGCTATATCCCCGCCTGGGACGAGAAGGACTTTGATCCCGAAGCCGACTATTTCTACATCACCACCAACAACACCATTTTCGGCACGCGCTTTGACAAGCTGCCTGAAACCGGAAACGTTCCGCTGGTGGCCGATATGTCCTCCAACATCCTTTCCGAGCCGTATGATGTCAGCCGTTTCGGCGTGATTTACGCCGGTGCGCAGAAGAACATCGGCCCGGCCGGCGTCACGGTGCTCATCGTGCGCAACGATCTGCCCGGCCACTGCCTGCCCATCACGCCCAAGATCATGGATTGGCAGAAGCAGATTGAGAACGACTCGATGATCAACACCCCGCCCACCTACGCCATCTACATGGCTGGCCTGTGCCTCAAGTGGCTCAAAAAGCAGGGCGGCGTTGAAGGCATCGCGCCCCTCAACATCGAAAAGTCCAATCTGCTCTACGACGTCATCGACAACAGCCGCCTCTTCCGCGGCACAGCGGACCGCGCGTCCCGTTCCCGCATGAACGTGACCTTCGTGACCGACAGCCCAGACAGAGACGCCGAGTTCGTCAAGGAAGCCGCCGCCCGCGGCCTGGTCAACCTGAAAGGTCATCGTCTGGTAGGCGGCATCCGCGCCAGCATCTACAATGCCATGCCCATCGAAGGCGTCCGGGCGCTGGCTGATTTCATGAAGGAGTTTGAGAGCCATGTTTAACATCAAAACGCTCAACGAGATTTCTCCGGTCTACAAAAACGTCCTCGCTGCCGATCAGTTCAATGTTGGTAAGGACATCGAAGCGCCTGACGCCATCATCGTGCGCAGCGCCGCCATGCATGACCTGCCCGTGCCCGAATCGCTGCTGGCTGTCGGCCGCGCCGGCGCCGGCTACAACAATATTCCCGTTGAAGAATACGGCCAAAAGGGCATCGTCGTGTTCAACACCCCCGGTGCCAACGCCAATGCCGTCAAGGAGCTGGCCATTGCGGCGCTTCTTCTGGGTTCGCGCGATATCGTCGGCGGCATTGAATGGGCCAAAACGCTCAAGGGCCAGGGCGCTGCCGTTGCCAAGCTGGTCGAAAAGGGCAAAAATCAATTTGTTGGTCCCGAGCTGAAGGGCAAGACGCTGGGCGTCATCGGCTTGGGCGGCGTCGGCGGTCTGGTGGCCAATGCCGCAGCCGACCTCAAGATGCGCGTTCTGGGTTACGATCCCTACATCTCCGTTGACAACGCCTGGAAGCTCTCCCGCAAAATCGTCCATATGGAC
>CAYOTH010000009.1:0-17509 GCA_964406835.1 uncultured Oscillospiraceae bacterium | reverse complement strand
GCCTCTATTATATCAGAAAAGGCCGCTTTTTGCGACCTTTTTTGACAGGCTGAGAGCGCTTTATAAAAGGCGTTCTGCCTTTTTGTGAGGCGAAGGGACATTAAAACGCTCTCAGGCCGACTGAAGAGAATCAACACAAGTTATAATGCAAATATAGTTTATTGGATCACGCAAGCACAACAGGAACTCACCCGGGCATTGTCTCATGCCCCTTTTAGGAAAAGGCATTCTCTAAGATTTCCGTACAGGGCATAATCGGGCGCTGTATCGAGCAAAACATCACCTTCCGGCTTTCCCAACGAATAAAAATAAACCGTGGCACGCTGTGTTTCGCAGCCGGTCATGGTTTATTTTCCGCCAGAAAATTCTTTGATTTCGATGAATATTTATTCACCAACCTTTGGAGTCCTGAGTTTTTCATCTTTGGAGCATTCCAAAAGCGTTACTTGCCCACGCAGAACTGAGCAAACACCGCATCGATGACCGCTTCGCCGGCATCCTCACCGGTAATTTCGCCCAGCGTATTGCGCGCCTCCCAAAGATCGACCGACGCCATGTCCAGCGGTGCACCGCCTGCGATGGTGGCCGCCGCCCGTTCGAGCGCCTCGGCCGCTTTTTTGGCGCAGGCAATATGCCTGGGAAGCGTCATCATGGCCTCACTCAGCGCCGAAGTGCCTGCGCGCTCGCGAATCATCGCCCGCAAAGCGTCCATGCCCTCACCGGTACGCGCCGAAACGCAGAGATCAGCTTCAAACGGCGCCTTTTCCTCCGCCGCATCGGTCTTGTTGCCCACCACAATCCAACGCTCGTCGCGCTCTTCAAGCAGCAAACAATCCTCCTCAGTCAGCGGCTGAGATACATCCAGCACGAGAATGACCACATCGGCATTTTTCTGGGCCAGGCGGGCTCGCTCCACGCCAATGGCCTCTACACAGTCCCCGGTTTCCCGCTGCCCGGCGGTATCGCTTAAATCAATGCGCATGCCGTCCAGGGTGACGGTTTCGGTCAGCACGTCACGCGTCGTTCCTGGGCGATCGGTCACAATGGCCCGCTCGCTGCCAGTCAACGCATTCAGAATCGACGACTTTCCCACGTTGGGACGACCGGATAAAACCACGCTCAGCCCTTCACGGACGATTCTGGCGGTTTTTTCGTCGGATCCGTCTCTTAGGTCGGTCGCAATTCGAAGCGCCTCAGAGGCCACTTTACGGGCCGCTGCAGGCTCGTCAATCTCATCGGGAAAATCGTTGGAGGCTTCGATGAGCGCCAGCAGAGCGGTCAATCTCTTTCGGCAGGCTCCGATAAAGTGGGAAACGCCGCCCTCCATATCGCGAACGGAGGCGCGCAGCGCCGCTTCGCCGCCCGCCGAAATAACGCTCATTACGGCCTCGGCCTGACTTAAATCAATGCGACCGTTCATAAAGGCGCGCCGCGTAAACTCGCCCGGAGCCGCCGGCATAGCGCCGGCCTCAATCACGCGATCAAGCGCTCTCTTAGCCGCCATACGACCGCCGTGGCAGTGAATTTCGGCGACGTCCTCGCGCGTATAACTGCGGGGTGCCTGCATGAGAACCGCCATAACCTCATCCAAAACAAGGCCGTCTCCGTCGATCAGGCGGCCAAAATACAGCCGATGCGACTCGAAGGCGCTCACCGAACCGGCCGGCTTGAAAACCGCCGCCAGAATGCGTTCTGCGCCCTCGCCGCTGATGCGCACAATGGCAATGCCACCTTCGCCGCGCGCCGTGGCAATAGCCGCTATGGGCGCGTTCATACGTTGCGCAGCGGCAGGATCATGTAGGTGTATGCGCCGCCCTCAACCGGCGTGACCACGCACGGACTGACCGCCGAATTAAACCGCATGAGGAACGAATCGTCATCGATGGCCTTGAGGGCGTCGGTGACATACTTGACGTTGAAGGCAATCTCCAGCGGCGCGCCTTCGGTTTCCACCTGAACCTCTTCGTAGGCATCGCCCATTTCGGAATTGGCAGTAATCACCATCAGGCTGGGGCTGATGCTCATTTTGATCATGTTGGTCTTGCTTTCACGCGCCATCAGCGAAGCGCGTTCCACGCATAGCGCCATCTGTGCCTTGTCCAGCACGCGGACCGTCGTCTGCGCCGCCGCCGGAATAATGCGGCGATACTGAATGTACTCACCTTCAAGCAAGGACGCATAGATTTTGACATCGGGCAGCTCAACCAGCAGCTGATTGCTGCCGAAAATCAGCGTCGCCTCGTCGTCGCCCGAAATGATTTTGGACAGTTCCTGCAGCAGGCGGCCCGGAATGACGGCATTGAGCGGTTCAATGTTCGGATCCGTCGCAGAAACGCGAACAGCCAGACGGAAGCCGTCGCATCCCACCATGCGCACATCGCTTTGGCTGATTTCGAGCAGACAGCCGGTCAAAATCTTGCGGCTTTCGTCGGCCGAAACAGCAAAAAGTGTCTGCTGGATCATATCGCGCAGCAACGTCTGGGGCAGATGGACGCGATGGGTTTCATCAATTTGGGGCAGCTGCGGGAACAGATCAGCCGGCTTTCCGGCCATGGTCGTGCGGGAACCGCAGCATTTGAGGGTAGCAATCATATTAACCGAGGCCGAAAACTGCAATTCGCCCGCCGGCAGCTTGCGCACCACGTCTCCAAAGAGACGACCGGGCATAACAATACGGCCTTCTTCGGAAATTTCGGCTTTGACCAGCGCTGAAATGGTCATGGCACCGTCGGAGCAGGTTAGGCTGATGGCGTTTTGAGCGGTTTCGATCAGGATGCCTTCCAAAATCGGCATGGTGCTGCGTGTGGACAGGGCATGCGTGGCCATAGAGAGCGCATTGACCAGATCCGTAGTATTGACGGACAGTTTCATGTGGGACAGTCCTCCTCAAAAAGTGTTGTGGGAATATATTTTAGGAAGTACCAGTAATATTAGTACTGTGGAAACTGGGGAAAAGTTGGCCAATCCCCTTATAACATCAGGGATTTAGCGGGTTCAAAGGCTGTGGAAAGGTTGTGGAAGTCTGGGGATAGCCGCCTTGAAACCGGTGGAAAACGCCGTGGACAATTATTTTTTGAGCTGCTGAATGGCATGGCGAATGGTTTCGTCTGTTTCAGCCAGCTCTGCAATTTTATCACAGGCGTGCATGACAGTCGTGTGATCGCGCCCGCCGTAAAGATCGCCGATGCGCGTGGTGGACAGGCGGGTCTGCTCGCGGGTTAAGTACATAGCTACCTGCCGCGCCGTGGCAATTTCACGGTTGCGACGCTGGGAAAGCAAATCGGCTTCGGTGACGTTAAAGTAGGCAGCGACTGCTTTCATGATGCCTTCGGGCGTAACCGTTCGGCTCTCGGAGGAGGGCATGATGCTCTGCAGCGCCTGCTGGGCCATGTCCAGCGTGATCGATCCGCCCGACAATTGCGCCATGGCGTTAACACGGGTGAGCGATCCCTCCAATTCGCGAATGTTGGATTCGGTCTTTTCGGCGATATAGTGCAGTACGCTGTCAGAAATGACAATGTGCTCCAGTTCGGCCTTTTTGCGAAGAATGGCGATTCGCGTTTCATAATCCGGCTTTTGAATATCGGCGATCAGGCCCCATTCAAAGCGGGAACGCAGCCGCTCTTCCAGCGTTGGAATTTCCTTGGGAGGCCGATCCGAGGAGATGATAATCTGCTTGCCGTTGTCGCGCAGCTCGTTGAAGGTATGGAAAAATTCTTCCTGCGTGGCGGTTTTTCCGGCGATAAACTGAATATCGTCTACCATCAGCACATCGACGGTACGCAGCCGGTCGCGCAGTTCCTGATTGGTCTTTTGCGCAATGGCGGTGATCAGCTGATTGGTGAAATTTTCCGAGGTGATGTAGAGCAGGCGCGCGCTGGGGTTATTCTGATGAATGTAGTGGCCGATGGCGTGCATCAGATGCGTTTTGCCCAGACCCACGCCGCCGTAAAGAAAGAGCGGATTGTAGGCGTCGGCCGGCAGTTCGGCCACGGCCAGCGAGGCTGCGTGCGCAAAGCGATTGGACGTTCCGACCACAAATGTGTCGAACGTGTATTTCGGGTTGAGCATCGAAGCGATCAGAAGATCATTCTCCGTTTTCGGCTGATCCTTATTTTGGACAGCCGAAAAGATGGGATTTTCGCCCTTGGCGACGAAATCCACCTGATATTTGTGGCCATAACTGATAAAAACGGCATTTTCGATCAGCGACCGATAGCGCGAGCGCATGGTCGTCAGCGTAAATCCCTGCTCCAGTTCGAAGTACATATGGCTGTCTCCGACGATGATGGGGACCAACGGCTTGAACCAGGTTTCATACTGGATGTCGTTGACCTCCTGCCTGATCAGCTGGAGCGCGTTTTCCCATTGTGATGTGCTCATGTGTATCCTCCAAAACCTGAAGCGGCCGTTCTTTGGGCGCGCAAAATACAACATATTGGGGTTGAAAAGAGGTTGTCCACAGGATTATCCACATCATGTGGATAATGTGGACGCGTCTTGTGCAAAGTTATCCTCAAAGCGCTTATCAATCATATCAGAAAATAAAAGGCGAATCAAGCGGAATCCGAGTAAATTCAGGCGCTGTCCGGCCAAAATCTTTCGGCTGAAGAGTCCCAAAATAGAAGTAAAATATAGATTAACGACTTCCTATTTTTATATAATCACAAAAACGGCAAAAAACGGGACCTGTGGAAAGCCGAAACTTAAACTGTGGAAAAGACGTTGAAATTTGGTGCATGGATTGCAAATTACCTGTGGATCGTTTATAATGGACTGTGCATGTAAGACCGTTTGGAGGGTTTGATTATGAAACTGGGAGTCGTTGGTCTGCCGAATGTCGGCAAGAGCACGCTGTTTAACGCCATAACCTGCGCCGGCGCGCAGGCTGCCAATTATCCGTTCTGCACGATTGAGCCGAATACCGGCGTCGTGGCCGTGCCGGACAGCCGCCTGGATGTGCTCAGCGAGATGTATCATCCAGAAAAGTACACACCGGCGACGATTGAATTTGTCGATATTGCCGGTCTGGTCAAGGGCGCCAGCCGTGGCGAAGGCCTGGGCAACAAATTTTTGTCTCATATCCGCGAAGTGGACGCCATTGTTCACGTTGTGCGTTGCTTTGAGGATGACAACATCATCCATGTGGACGGATCGGTTGATCCGGCGCGCGATATTGAAACCATTGAAACCGAGCTGATTCTGGCCGATATGGAAACCGTTTCCAAGCGGCAGGATAAGGCCAGCCACCTGGTTAAGAGCGGCGATGCCAAGATGGCCATGGAGCTTTCGGCGGCCAATAAGGTGATGGAGCATCTTAACGAGGGGCGTCCCGTGCGAACCTGCCCGCTGAGCGACGAGGAAAAAGCGGTTGTGGACGGCTGGTTTTTGTTGACCTGCAAGCCGGTTTTGTATGCGGCCAACATTTCTGAGGACGAGTTGGGCGGCGATATTGAGAATCTGCCGCTGGTTCAGCAGGTCAAGGCGGTTGCCGAAAAGGAAAATGCCCGCGTGATGGTCATTTCGGCGCGGGTTGAAGAGGAAATTGCGCAGCTTCCGCCCGAAGAGAAGAAGGAATTCCTCGAGGAGCTGGGCATTTCGGCCAGCGGCCTGGATCGCCTGGTGCAGGTGAGCTATGATCTGCTGGGACTGATCAGCTATCTGACGGCTGGTCCCAAGGAAGTGCGTGCCTGGACGATTGAAAAGGGCACCAAAGCGCCTCAGGCGGCGGGAAAGATCCACTCTGATTTCGAAAAGGGCTTTATCCGTGCCGAAATCGTCGCTTATGAGGATCTGATCCGCGAGGGCAGCATGACGGCCTGCAAGGAAAAGGGCCTGGTGCGCGCCGAGGGCAAGGAGTATGTCATGCAGGACGGCGATGTGACGCTGTTCCGCTTTAACGTTTGAGAGTCCCAAAATGTGAGTAAAAGCGCGGCGGGGCGGTTTGTGTCCGAGCCGCGCTTTTGGCGTATCCAAAATGACAAAACAGGAGCAGGCAGTGCCGTCCAAACGGCAAAGGTCTGCTCCTGTTTTGTGAATTTTTATGCGAATTATTCAAGAAGGGTGAAGTGAAGGCAGGCAGATAAAGGGAGAAATACTCTTTCTGAGCGGACAGTGATCAATCTGCTATGCTGCCGGTTGAGTGCGGCGGATTTGGGGATGAAGAAAGCTGGCTTTTACGTTTGGTTTTCACTGGTGGATTCCGGCCGATGGGCGTCGTGGCGCAGCGGCGTGCAGATAGCGCCTGGAGAAGCATACGGCGCTTAGTATTGGTATCGAACCTGCCAAATGCGATTAGCGCGATTTGAAGGGCGGGAGCGCAGAGGCGTTAAGCATCAAGGCGCTTCTTTGGGGATGCAGATAAGTCTTTTTAGGAAAAAGCATCGCGCCGCAGCCTACGGGAGGCTGTTGCGGCGCGGTGTGAGTTGAAATGGCAATTATTCGCCCAAGCTGCGGGAAATTACGTCGTCCTGAAGCGCTTTGGGGATTCGGGTGAAATAATCGCTGTAGCCGCCGATGCGCACCAGCAGATCGCCATAGCGTTCGGGGTGATTTTGGGCCTCCAAAAGCTCGTCGGCGCTGACGATGTTAAACTGCACCTCCGCCGAATTGGTTTCAAGAAAGCCGAGAATGAGCGCGCGAATGGCGTCAATGGACGTATTTTTGGACAGCTTTAGATTGATGGCTGTGCCGCCCAGAAAGCGGGCGCATTCCCAGGCAGCCGTCGAGGAGAGCGTGGTCGTCGGGCCCTGCCGGTTATAGCCCTGAACGGGGCTGGATCCATCGGCCAGCGTTTGGCCGTTCAGGCGGCCGTCGGGCGAGGCTATGGTGACGCGTCCGTTAATTTCGTGATCGCGATAGGAAAAGGCGCCGGGAACGACCGTTGCGCCGCGCGGCGTCGTGTGCCGGGCAAACGTAGCCAGCACCATATCCGAAACACGGCGGGCCAGCGCATTGCTTTCGGCGCTACCGTTGCCAAAGTGATCGACTTTGTTGACGATCTGAGCGCGCAGCGCTTCGTGATGGCTATAGTTGTCCTTCAGGGCCTGCTTGAATTCGGTAATGGTCAGCGTCTTTTTCGTATAGACCAGATCATACAAAACGTTGAAGCATTCCACGACATTCATCATGCCCAGCATATTCGGTTCGATCATATTGTATTTTGCGCCGCCGGCATCACTGGAGAGGCCGCGCTTCATGCAATCGCCGATAAGTGTTGAAATACGCAGCGGATCGGTGCCGTTTCGGCTGCGCTCAAGCTGCCAGTAGCTTTCACAAATCATGTCTTTTTGGCAGCTTCGGTCGAAGGCTTCGGCATAGCGATCAAAGAGCGCGTCAAAGCCGATGTCGTCGGGGCAGTCCATAAACATGTCGGTGAAAATCTTCAGCATGTTGACATAGGGGCTGGTGATCGAAACGCCGGAACAACCGATGGGTGTGATTTCGACACAGGTCGAATGGGTGAAATTGTTGGCGTCGCACGGCTCGTAGCCGTTTTTCAGCAGGGAGGATGTGACGGCGTCGTTGTTCCAGATTTGCGGATTGCCGCAGCCTTCCCGGATTAGTTCGGCCGCGTAATCCAGAAGCTCCCGACTGGTTTGCGCCGTGACACACAGGCCGATGTTGGGGTCGGGCGTGCGCGTGTGGCCGATCGAACAGAGAAAGTGCCATGTAAGCTCGTTTTCGATCGGCTCGCCCTGAGGCGTGCGTCCGCCGATCATAAATCCGGCCGCCGCCCAGGCGCTCATGTTGTTCATATATTGCAGGCAGAAGCAGTCGATCAGCTCCTGAGCGCTTTCCTCAGTCAGGATGCCCTGCTCGATGTCGTGGCGATAGTAGGGCAGAAGATATTGATCAGGGCGGCCGCTGGAGTAAATGCCATAGAGATTGAATAGAAAAAAATGCACGCTTTGCAGAGCCTCGCGGAAGGAACGCGCCGGTTTGGCAGGCACGTTTTCCAGCGTTTCGGCCAGCGCAAGATATTCCTTTTGCGCATGGGGTTCGGCCTTTTCAGCCAGGCGGCGCGCTTCTTTGGCGTAGTTTTCGGCCAGCGTCAAAACGCCGCGCAGCTCGATCAGGCAGCCTTTGTACAGCTCGCGGCGTCCGATGGTGCGCCCGTCGTAGGGATTAAGCGCGCTTAGCAGCGTTTCGGCTTCTTCAATAAGGCCCTCGACGCCCAGCTTGAGCAGCTTTTCGTAATCGAGCGCCATGTGATCGGCGCGTCCCCGGCAGGGCGGTATGGCAGTTTCCAGGAGCCGATAGCTCTCGGATTGAGCCTGTTCTTCGGGCGTGAAGGGAGAAAAATCCGGCTGGCCGACGATCAGCTCTCCCGGGCAGATCACCGGGCGCGTGTGCTCCAGAAGAAAGCGTTCGGCTTCGGCGCGGCGCAGGCGCAGCGTGGGGGCGGCGGCGTTTTCCAGATAGCCCTGCGTGTAAAGACGGGCCGAGTGAGAGCACTTCCAGGGAACCAGCGTGCGGTCAAGAACCATGGGAGAATTTTCAAGATAATATTTTCTCAACGCGCGAATGCGCTTGCTCGGCGTGCGAAGAGCGGCAAGATGGGGCTTCATGAAAAGATTCCTCACTTTCATTTTGGCGTATTGACGCGGCGCCCGATAGACGGGTATACTAAGATTATAGCAGTCCGATCCGAAAACGGATAGGCATGCCGGCGACACATTATCGGCAAAAATGAAACGGGGGATGAACCGTTGACCATAGAGAAGGAAATTACGCCTTTTCCGGCGCAGGGAAGCGTTGTGATGGGCTATTCAAGCGACGAACATGCCCGGGTGGACAGCGCCGTTCGCTTTTATACCCGCTATAAGCTGTCCGTTCTTTTGACGGATGATCTGGCAGCGGTGATTGGCAGCAGCGTTTACAATACGGTGAGGGGCGATTTTTTCGCCTTTTTGCCGGAGGAGATTCATCATGGCCGCTTTTTGCGAAGCGGACTGCATCGATATCTGGATTTTTATATTCCGACGGATTATTTTGATCGGGAAGAGCGGATTGCGCCAAGAGGCCTGGAGGATGTGGAGCTGATGACGCCGTTTCGTGATCGAAACGGGCGGATTAATCTGGTGCATCCGGGCGACGAGGATCGCGCGCAGATTGTGCGTTTGGCTGAAAAGGCGGCGCAGCTGGCGCAGGACCATCCGGCCCCGGAGGATCATGCGGCTGATCTGCTCATCTTTTCACTGATGATCGAATTGTTGGATGTCTGCGCGCGGGCCTATCTTCGGCAAAAGGCGCATCCGGCGTCGTCGTGTGTTCCAGCCGTGGTTTCCCGATCACTGGTCTATATCAACGAGCACAGCGCCGAGGCTGTCTCTCTGGAGCAGCTGGCCGCGCTTTCCGGGTGCAGCGTGACCTATCTGACGCGCCTGTTTAAGCGCCATACCGGAAAAACGCCGCACGGCTATCTGCTTGAGCAGCGCGTGGCAGTTTCTCAGCGGCTGCTTCATAGCGGGGCTACGGTCACGGAGGCCTGCTACAGGGCGGGGTTTGGGGATTGCACGAATTTTATCCGGGCCTTTCGGCGGCATACCGGCATGACGCCCGGTCAATATCGAAAAAGCCTTTAGCCCTTTTGCAGTGCTTCGCGGTATTGACGGGGCGTTGCACCCTTATAGCGGCGAAACTGCTTGATGAAAAAGCTGGAATCATTAAAGCCGCACTGATAGGCCACCTCGGCCACCGTCAGATCGGACGAGGAGAGCAACGCGCTGGCGCATTCGACGCGGTAGAAATTGAGATAATCAATGGGCGAACGATGGACGACGGCCCGGAAATAGCGACAGAAATACTTGGGAGACAGGCCGGTCAGGCGGGCCAGCTCGCCCAGGCTGATGTGGCTGGCATAGTGACTTTCGATATATTCCAGCGCCGGCTTTAGCTGCTCGGCCTTGCGCCGGGCCAGGGGGTCGCTGCGAAGGCCGTCGGTCTCGTTGAGCAGCGCCAAACGTCCGTAAAGGGCATAAAGGCAGCCCACGGCCAGTAGCATATGCCCGTCGTCCGGGTCGGGCGCGCAGTCGAAAAGCTGGGTGGCCAGCGCGCTGAATTGAGAGCCGTTTTCAATTTGGCTGCACTGAATGTGCATACCGGCGCGCAGCAGGGGCGAAAGCGCCCGGGCGCAGGGCTCGCTGCCCAGCAGCGCGGGATCAAACACGACGCATTCATAAATGCAGCCCTCCGGCTCGCCGCCGTGAACCGCTCCCTTACCCAGAAAGATCAGATCGCCTTCGCGGGCCGTGATGCGGGCGTCATCCACATAAAGGTGGAGCACGCCCTGCCGCACGCGGATGATTTCGCATTCGATGTGCCAGTGCATAGGCATACGATAGCGCGGGTGTTTTTCATCGACATAATAGCAGGCGATGGGCCGGTCCGGCGTGCCATGAAGAATATGCTCGTTATAGTCGGGATACTTCATGCTCTTTTTTCACTCTCTTTCGGGAAGGACTGTCTGTGGGGCGATGGAACGGCAAAGGTGAATATTGTTCTATTTTTTGCCATTATACAACAATACAGCAGGGAAAATCAATGTTAATATGAGAGTGTGAATCAAAAAGTGGGAAAATGGCGGCAAAAAGCTTCGGTTGATCGGCTGTCCGTCCCTTTTTGAGGCGCAAAATAAGCGTTCCTTAACATCGAAGGATTATTTAAAGGAGGTTATTATCATGGCTGAGAACAGATATATCGGCGAATATCCGGTCATCGGCATTCGTCCCACCATCGACGGCCGCAGAGGCGTTCTGAAGGTGCGCGAGAGCCTAGAAGAGCAGACGATGAACATGGCCAAGTCGGCTGCCAAGCTGCTGAGCGAGAACCTGCGCTATTCCAACGGCGATCCGGTTAAGGTTGTCATTGCCGACACCACCATCGGCCGCGTTCCGGAAGCGGCGGCCTGCGCGGAGAAGTTCCGTAAGGAAGGCGTTGAAATTACCCTGACCGTTACCCCCTGCTGGTGCTATGGTTCCGAGACTATGGACATGGAGAAGGACACCATCAAGGCTGTTTGGGGCTTTAACGGCACCGAGCGCCCCGGCGCGGTCTATCTGGCCAGCGTTCTGGCCAGCCATGCCCAGAAGGGCCTGCCGGCGTTCGGTATTTACGGCCGCGACGTTCAGGAAGCCACCGCGACCGAGATTCCCGAGGACGTTGCCGAGAAGATCCTGCGCTTCGGCCGCGCTGCCGTGGCCGTGGCCACCATGCGCCGCAAGAGCTACCTGCAGATCGGCTCGATCACCATGGGCATCGGCGGCTCCATCATGGACACCAACTTCATCGAGGATTACCTGGGCATGCGCGTTGAATCGGTTGACGAGGTCGAGATCATCCGCCGCATGACGCTGGGCATCTACGACGAGAAGGAATACGAGAAGCTCAAGGCCTGGGCTGACAAGTATGTCATCGAGGGCTTTGACAAGAACCCCACCGAGCTTCAGAAGAGCCGCGAGCAGAAGGACAAGGACTGGGAATTCACCCTGAAGATGTACCTGATCATCAAGGATCTGATGAACGGCAACAAGAATCTGCCCGAGGGCTGCGAGGAAGAAGCCGTTGGCCACAACGCCATCGCGGCCGGCTTCCAGGGCCAGCGCCAGTGGACGGACTTCTATCCGAACTGCGACTTCCCCGAGGCCATGCTCAATACCAGCTTTGACCACAATGGCGCGCGAGAGCCGTACATTCTGGCCACGGAGAACGATATTCTCAACGGCTTGGGCATGCTGTTCATGAAGCTTCTGACCAACCGCGCCCAGATGTTCGCTGACGTGCGTACCTACTGGAGCCCCGAGGCGGTCAAGAAGGCCACTGGCTATGACATCGAGGGTGTTGCCAAGGAGAACGGCGGATTCATCCACCTGATCAACTCCGGCGCCTGCTGCCTGGATGCCAACGGCAAGGCCAATGACAATGGCGCGCCCGTCATGAAGCCCTGGTACGATGTGACTGAAGAGGATCAGAAGGCCATCATGGCCAACACCACCTGGAACTACGCTGATCTGGGCTACTTCCGTGGCGGCGGATATTCCTCCCGCTTCGTGACCGATGTTGAAATGCCCTGCACGATGATCCGCCTCAATCTGGTCAAGGGTCTTGGCCCGATGCTGCAGATCGCCGAGGGTTGGACGGTCAAACTGCCCGACGAGGTGACTGATACGCTGTGGAAGCGCACCGACTACACCTGGCCGTGTACCTGGTTCGCTCCGCGATGCGACGGCAAGGAAGGCCCCTTCAAGGATGCCTACTCCGTCATGAACAACTGGGGCGCCAACCACGGCGCGATCAGTTACGGCCACATCGGCGCCGATCTGATCACCCTGTGTTCCATGCTGCGCATCCCGGTTGCCATGCACAACGTTCCCGAGGAGAAGATCTTCCGTCCCTCTGCGTGGAATGCGTTCGGCATGGACAAGGAAGGCGCCGACTATCGCGCCTGCGCGACCTACGGCCCCGCCTTTAAGAAGTAATTAAAGCCGCATGACACGGTAGCGCCCGGATCAAATTGATCCGGGCGCGTTGATTTTACCCCCGGTGCTATGCTATACTGACAAAAAACACCTCGGCCCGAGAGGCCGGAAGGAGCCGATTATGCCGCCGATCACCGTGATGATCAAGCCCGCATCCGGGGCGTGCAATATGCGTTGCCAATACTGCTTTTATGCCGACGAGATGAAAAACCGCACACAGGCTGTGTATCCGCCGATGAGCCTGGAAACGTTGGAAAATACCGTGCGCCGCGCGCTGCATTATGCTGAGGGACAGGCTAACTTTATCTTTCAGGGCGGCGAGCCGACGCTGCGCGGGCTGGCGTTTTATGAGCGGCTTGTGGCCCTTCAAAGGCAGTATAACGTTCGTTCAATTGAGATCAACAATATGATTCAGACGAACGGCTATGCGCTGGAAGATGAAATGATAGCCTTTTTTGCGCGGGAAGGCTTTTTGCTGGGCGTGTCGTTGGACGGATGTCAGGCTGCGCATGATTTAAAGCGTGTCGATGCCAAGGGTCAGGGAACATATGACCGCGTTGAGAAGACGATTGAGCGGCTGGAACGTGCGGGTGTTCAGTATAATATTCTCTGCGTTGTCAATGACGAGGGGGCGCAGCAGGCGGAGGAAACGCTGAAGGCGCTCTCAAAATACCGCTATTTGCAGTTTATTCCCTGTCTGGATGCGCTGGGCGAGGAGGCGGGCGGCGCAGCGCTTTCGTCGGAGGTCTGGGGAGAGTTCCTGGTGAAGGCCTTTGATTTTTATGAGCGCACGTACAATACCGGAAAGTCCGTCAGTATCCGCAATTTCGATGATTATCTGCGTATGCTGGCCGGCGGCGCGCCGACCAACTGCGCCATGATCGGCCATTGCTCGCTGAATTATTTGATTGAGAGCAACGGCGACGTGTATCCCTGCGATTTTTACGCGCTGGATGAATGGCGGATGGGCAACGTCAACGAAAGCAATTTTCTGCGGCTTGAAAAAAGCGAAACGGCACGAAGGTTTATCGAAGAATCGCGGCCTCTTCCCGAGATGTGCCGGGTGTGTCGGTATTATGTGCTGTGCCGAAACGGCTGTCGCCGCGAAAGAAACGATCAGGGGGTTAGTCGCTGGTGTAAATCGATTCATTTCCTGGGGGACAGGCGGCTTGAGCGTATGAAGCGCCTTGCGCGGTGTGTCTTTGGCGGCCTGTAACGGCTAAAAGACAAAGCGCCCCGGCCGGCAGAGCCGGTCGGGGCGTGTGCTGAGAAGAGAGAAAATCAGCGATAAGCCCAGTAGGCGTTGCTGATGTAGCCGGTCTGGCCGTTGTAGGAGACCTGGCTCCACTTATCGCCGACGCTGAGTACGGTGATGTTCGTGTTGCGGCCGATGACGCCGAGGCGCGTGTAGCCGGTACCGGCGCCGGTGCGGAAATTGACGTTGCCGGTGGTCTTGGCGGACAGGCCGAGAGAAACATAGGACGCGCTGATGTAGCCGGTGACGCCCTTGGAGGGAACGCTGACCTGATACCAGCCGTTGGCCGAGGAGAGAACGTTCATCCGGGTGCCGCGGCCGACGGCGGCGGTTACGGCGTAGTTCGTGCCGGCGCCAGTGCGGATGTTGACGGTGCTGTTGGCGTACTTGGTGACGACGGAGGCCACGCTGCCGGAGACGGCGCTTTGATCGCTGCTGCCGGTGGAGGACGACGAACCGATGCGGACGTAGCGGGCATAGACCCAGCCGGTCTTGCCGGAGGAGTCGAGCTTCACCTTGTGCCAGGTGTTGCCCTGGTAGAGAATTTCAACCGCTGTGCCGTTCTTGGCCCAGCCGACGATGGAGTGCTTGACGCCAGCTTCGGAACGCAGGTTGACCGAGCCGTCGGCCGTGGGCGTTTTGATGACGCCCTTGACGGTATCGGCCAGCGCGCACGGCGCCAGAGCGATCAGGCAGATCAGAGTGAGAATAACCAGTTTCCGTTTCATGATAAGCACCTCCTGTTATTTGGGTTTCGCTTATTCAGACCGCTTTCGTTGGAAAATGGTTGCCATGGAGAAGCGGAGCGGCCGCTGGTAATTTCTGGCAGATAAAAATATGCTTAAAACGGCGGCGATAACACAGCGGCGGTTGACATGACGATTTGTTTTGGCGTACAGTATAAGCAAGAGAAAAGGACGCGCCGTCTCTTAAATGGCGCGCGGCGCTGAATAAAGCGGCGGAGGAGTTGGCCTTATGTATATAGCCGATGGATGGAAGGATTACGAAGTGATTGCCACGGGCGGCGGCGAAAAATTGGAACGATGGGGGCGCGTTGTGCTACGCCGTCCCGATCCGCAGACAATCTGGCCGGCGCAGTCGCCTGAAAAGTGGACGCGCTGCGATGCGCATTATCATCGCTCGGCGCGGGGCGGCGGCGAATGGGAGTTTATGAAGAAGCTGCCCGAAAAGTGGGAAATTGCCTATAAAGAGCTGAAATTCTGGGTGCGGCCGACCGGCTTTAAGCACACCGGCCTGTTCCCGGAGCAGGCGGTCAACTGGGATTGGATGGGCGGACTGATTAAAAACAGCGGCCGGCCGATCCGTGTGCTCAACCTCTTTGGCTATACCGGCGGCGCGACGCTGGCCTGCGCGGCGGCGGGCGCGCATGTGACGCATGTGGATGCGGCCAGGGGTATGGTGCAGTGGGCGGGCGAGAACCGCGCGCTGTCAGACATTGATGAAAAAAAGGTGCGCTGGATTGTGGATGATGCGCTGAAGTTTGTTTTGCGCGAGCAGCGGCGCGGAAACAGCTACGAGGGCATTTTGATGGATCCGCCCTCCTATGGACGCGGGCCGGGCGGCGAGGTCTGGAAGCTTGAAAACGAGCTGTACGGCTTGGTCAGTGAATGCGCGCGCCTGCTTTCCGACAAGCCGCTGTTCATGCTCATCAACAGCTATACCACCGGTCTTCAGCCGGCCGTGCTCAACAACATGCTGACCATGACCGCGGCGCGCGGACGGGGCGGTCTGGTGACGGCCGATGAAATTGTGCTGCCCGTGACCGAGGGCGGCGTGCTGCCCTGCGGCGCAAGCGGACGCTGGCAGGCTGAATGATGGAAATTCTGGACACTGTTCGCGCCGGAAAATTCACGATTCCCGTTGTGTATCTGGATAATCATCTGCTGGGCGTGGTCAAGCCCTGCAATATGCCCGTTCAGGCAGATGCTTCAGGCGATCTTGATCTGCTGACGGCGCTGAAGGATTACATCGGGAAGCGGTTTAACAAGCCGGGCGCGGTTTATCTGGGATTGGTTCACCGACTCGATCGGCCGGTTGGCGGCGTGATGATTTTTGCCCGCACATCCAAGGCGGCAGAGCGGCTGAGCCGGGAGTTTTCACAGCACCAGAACGATAAACGCTATCTGGCGGTCGTAAAGGGCTCTCTCGGCGCGCCGCGCGACTTGGAGGACTATCTGATCAAGGATCCGAAAAACGGCATGGTGAGCGTTTGTGGGGCCGATACGCCAGGCGCAAAGCTGGCGCGGCTGTACACGCAGCCTTTGGCCGAGCGGGAAGGCACGACGCTGACGCAGGTTTGTTTGATGACCGGGCGCGCGCATCAGATTCGGGTTCAGCACAAAAACGCGGGGCATCCGCTGTGGGGAGATAACCGATATGGCGGCGGAAAGCCGGGCGAGCAGATTGCACTGTGGGCCTGGCAGCTGACGGTGACGCATCCGACGCTTAAAACGCCCCTGACGCTGACGGCTCAGCCGCCCGAGGAGGGCATCTGGCCACTGTATCAGGATATATGGGAGGCTATGTCATGAGGGATCGACGGGGAGGCAAGCCGGGCAGCGCGTTTGCGACGTTTTTGTGCTGTACGCTGGGGATACCGACCTGCGTAAAGCTTTTGCCGGGGCTGCTGGCGGCTGATATGATGAGCGCCGTGGCCGTGGGCGTCTTATTGGGCGTGGCCTATCTGATTCTGCGGCCCATACTGCGTCTGGTGACGCTGCCGGTGGGCTGTTTGACGTTCGGCCTTTTTAATACGGTGATTGACGTGGCGCTTTTGTATGGCTGCGCGGCTTTGATTGAGGGTTTTGCCATTGAAAGCCTCATTGCGGCGCTGGGGACGGCGCTGCTGATTAATCTGCTCAGCGGCATTGTCGGCGGCTTTAAATAAGCTGTCCACAGGCTATTTTGGCATGGCGTTATAACAAGAGAAGAAAGTCCGGCTTTCAAGTCGGGCTTTTTTTCGTGGGCGTTTGGATATAGACGCGATGGGGAACGCCCAGCGCACGACATTTTTGGATCGTATAGACTGTGCCGCGCGAGGAGCCGTCCCAGAAGGCCAGCACCAGCTCGGCGTGCCGCACGATCAGCTCGTTGCGCCGAAGCGGCGCGCTTCGCCCGTACTGGCGGTAATCTGGTAGAAACTCCCGAAGCGCGATGCCGTGCGTCAGGGCATAGCATCGCGCGCATTGATCGATGCCCAGTGCGCCTCCGGAAATGATTTCACAGGTATTTTCGGGCAGATAATCACCCGGATTGTCGATGTGCAGAGTTCTTGAACCAATGACGGCCACACGCATGATGTTTTCACCCCGTTTATAATTTTATGCACCTAAAATGGGTTCATGTGGTCATAGGTTCACGAAATTTGAATAAAATGGACTCATAATAGGTTCATTGAAGGTGAAAACGTGAAAAAGGGTGAAAAGCATTTGTCACTGCGCATTGCGGAGGAAACACTGCGCAAATTCGATTATGTGGCGCGATACAATGACAGATCGATGAATTGGATGCTGATTAACCTGGTTAAGCGGCAGATTGCCGCCTTTGAAAATGAGCATGGGCGCATCAAAATCGAGAAAAAGGACGAGCCGTAAGGCCGGGATGCGCCCTGAAAATGGCCATAGGGCGTCCCCAAAAAACACGGTGGATAAATGTGATGAGAAGCAAAAAAGCGTCCCGTTCGATTGATTTCGAACGGGACGCTCCAGCCTGTCAAAAAAGGTCGCAAAAAGCGGCCTTTTCTGATATAATAGAG
>CAYOTH010000008.1:0-19527 GCA_964406835.1 uncultured Oscillospiraceae bacterium | reverse complement strand
CAATCCACGCCTCCCGTGCGGGAGGCGACATAACCAGCGCGCAGGCTTATACTAAGGCAACGATTTCAATCCACGCCTCCCGTGCGGGAGGCGACATGAGTTTCATGTCTATCAGTATTTTCAATTGGCATTTCAATCCACGCCTCCCGTGCGGGAGGCGACACCTGTTGAGCGGCCACAGTGTGGAGGGCAACAATTTCAATCCACGCCTCCCGTGCGGGAGGCGACGTGGTTACAAACTGGGTGCGCCCCGAAGTGTAATAATTTCAATCCACGCCTCCCGTGCGGGAGGCGACTCTTAGCTATGACACCATAAGGAGGTAAGGTGTTATATTTCAATCCACGCCTCCCGTGCGGGAGGCGACCGGTTACAAACTGGGCGCCCCGCGGAGCGTAATAATTTCAATCCACGCCTCCCGTGCGGGAGGCGACTTTACGTTTTCGTAACATCCGCTTAACAAATGAGATTTCAATCCACGCCTCCCGTGCGGGAGGCGACATTTATAACTTTGGGTGCTAAAAAATATGCATACATTTCAATCCACGCCTCCCGTGCGGGAGGCGACGCACGTCCAACACCACGAGCACCCGCAAAACCGATATTTCAATCCACGCCTCCCGTGCGGGAGGCGACTCACCAGATCTAGACCCTCAAAGGTCAAAAATGACGATTTCAATCCACGCCTCCCGTGCGGGAGGCGACTACAACTGTATATCTGTCCGCCATTCACGTAGCTATTTCAATCCACGCCTCCCGTGCGGGAGGCGACGTCCGACCTATTATGACAGTTTCCGCGTCAATCGCATTTCAATCCACGCCTCCCGTGCGGGAGGCGACCGCAAAATATTCCCATAAAAGCCCCGTCAACCACAATATATGGGAATGCTTTGCGAATTGGGGCGAAAAGGGACGTACCTTTAGGCCTCGACGGCTGTTTAGCCAGCCTTTTCAGGTGCGAACCGAGCGGGGTTTTCGGGGGTGCTTCGGCTTCGCACGGTTAGAGTATCAGTTCTCCCTCCGGATCATAGGATTTCTTGGCGCCATAATGCTCAATGCGGCTGGCATAGCGATTTCCCAAATTGTAGATCCTTATGCTGTCCGTTGCCGCGTCCATGGCGCCGAGCAGCTGCGCACGCACCATCACCAGCTGAGCATTGTCCAAATCGCATTCAAAAACCGAGTTTTGCACGCGCTGGCCATAATTGCAGCAGATCTTGGCAATGCGCGCCTGCCGCTTGCGACCGCTCGTCGTGGTGGTATTGACATCGTATGTAATGAGCAGCAGCATACTCTATCCCTCATTTCCAGAAAAACGGTGGATACTGATCCAAATCCTGACGCACACAGCGCGCCAGCAACAACGCCTGCACATGAGGCACAAGGCCCCAGGGAATCTTCTCACCCAGATAGGGATGCGTCAGTTCTTCCCGTTTGCGCTTTTGCCATTCGCTCACAAAGGCGCGCCGCGCTTCATCGCAAAGCATAACCGCGCCGCTTTCCTGCACGATAAAGTCATCTGGCGCAATCATCCGGTTGTTAATCAGCGTCAGCACAAAGCGATCGGCATAAACCGGACGCAGCTCCTCCACCAAATCCAGCGCCAGCGACGATCGGCCCGGCCTGTCCGTGTGCATAAAGCCCACATACGGATCAAGCCCCACGCCCCGAAGCGCCGCTGCACAGTCGTTGGCCAGCAACGCGTAGGCAAAGGACAAAAGCGCATTGACGCGGTCTGTCGGGGGCCGCCGGTTCCGGCCATGCAGGAAAAAGGCCTCCTTATCGCGCAGAATCATCTCGTCAAAGACCTGAAAATACTCAGCCGCCGCATTGCCCTCAATGCCGCGTAACTGATCAACGCTCTGCGCGCCGCTGCAATCATTCAAATAGCGCCCAATGACCGCCGCTGCCGAACGTAGCTTTTCCACATCGGCCTGAAGGGCATGATCCCGCGCGCAGCGTAAAAGCACATACTTGGCATTGTACAGCTTGCCAATCACAAAATTCCGGGCCACATTCAGCGCCTGAATTTCATCGTCGGCCATGCGATATTGAGTTCGTCTGAGATAGACATTGCCGCTCACCTCATGGCCAACCTGGCACAAAAAACGCCCCTGCGGCGAATAAAACGCCATGTACAGCCCTTCAGAAACACACTTGCCCATCAGCGCCGGTGTCGCTCCCTTATACGAAAAGGAGACAATGCCCGAAATCGTGTGCAGCGGAATGGCCTTCTTTGTGCCATCCGCCAAATTGGCCACGACATTTTCGCCGTCCAGCGAAAGAAAAATATCCTCCGAGGTGATGTAGAGCGTATTGAGCAGCTTTTTCATTCCAGCCCCTCCGCCATATGCTTTTTCACATATTCACCGACCGACGTCCGAGACGTCCCCTTCATAAGCTGGGGCAGACAGATATCAGCCAGCGAACAGTTTGAACAGGCTTTGCCAGGCTTGACCTTCGGGGTATAGCGACGCTTTTCGTATTCGTGCATCTCGCATACCATGTCCTCAACCCGGCTGCGCCATTCCTCCGTCAGCATCACGGCCTCGCGGCGGCGCGTCTTCATGTAGAACAGGTCGCCGCGTAACACCGGGCAAGAGAGCATCTCCTCAAGACAAAGCGCCTGAAGCGCCAGCTGAAGCCGGTCGGCATCATTGCGTGTTCCCGAGCCATGCTTGTATTCAACCGGCCGCGCCAGCCATTTGCCCGGACGGCCGCGCAATGCGATGCCGCTCTCATCCTCATAAAACTCCACGGCATCGCAGCTTCCGCTGATGCGCAGCCGATCTGATTTAACCATCATACCACGTATCGTCAAAATACCTCCGCGGTAATCCGAATTTTCCGGATCGTGGACGCGCTCGTGCATCTGGCGTCCCTCCGCCGTCTGCCTGTTCTCCGCCCATTGATTTTCAATGTGAATCAGCGCCCACTGCCGACGGCAAAAGGCGAAGTGCTGTATGCCGGAAAGCTGCAAATACTCCTCTTCCATCACAGACCCTCGATGATATCACACTTCAGGCCGGGCAGCTCCTCCCATTCAATGGCGTAATCATCCGCGCAGGACGGCACACTGACGCCCTCCTTCAGAGTAACCTTGACCGAACGATGCACGCGCGCCGTGGAATACTGTCCCTCCTTGCAGTTATGCTCCCACCAGAAGAGCTTGACCACCTCCATCGAACCATCCGGACGGGCCGAGGAGACATCGTTGATAAAGAGCGTACGCAGGCATTCCTTCAGGATCTGCGCATCCTCGCAGGAGAAGCCGGTCTTCTCAGCCAGCTGAACATTGACCGAGCCCTTCATCTCGTACAGGCCAAAGCGCACATAGTGCTTCATGCCCATGGTATCGCTGCCGCGCTCCTGGCCGGCTTTGCGATCGCCGCTGACGCTTTTGGTAATCTGCAAGCTCATCACATCGACCGGATCCACGCTGACCGCCTGATGAACCGACACCGGGCCGCGCACGCCGACCGATTTGCAGGCAAAATCTTTATCAAAGGCGAAGACCTGGCCGAACGAACGCACGTCCAGCCACTTTTCACAGGCGGCCCTAGCATATTCCTCCTGCGTTCCCACCGTCCCCAGACCGGCTGCCTTGGCTCGATCCTTCAGAGAAATCGCCCCGTCGTCACAGCGGTCGTCGCTCTGAACAAAAATGGCCTGTCCCATGTCCTGCATCCGATTGCGGATCTTACGCTTCAGGCAGACATCGGAAATCTCGCCAAAGCCGTTGTAATCGGTGCGGGGACGATTGCCGTTCAGCGGGTCGCCATTAGAATTGGCCTTGGTGACGGAAATCAGCGCAACAAAATCAATCTTGTTATTCAGCGTCATGGTTCTCATTCCTCCGTATTGTCATTTTCTTTTTTGGTATAGAACACGTTCTTTTGCAGGTAATAGCCCAATAGATAGGTCTCGGTCAGCGGCTTTTCGTAATCCTCCAGCCCGCATTCGGAAATCTGCTCCAGAATCTCTCCAGTCAAACGCCGGTAATAGATTCTCTGTCCCTCCTTCAGGCGCGGATAATAAGCGTTGTTGAGCTGCTCTTCAATCAGCTTAAACGCATACGCCGGGCGGCGCACAAACACCGATTGCAGACGAATGGCGTTGGTTTCGCGCGATTCCCCCTTATCATAGGTATCCCTTTCAACCTTCTCCAGAACGGCCAGCAGTCGCCCAAACTGATAGCTTCTGTCCTTTTTCCCCGGTTCCAATGCCATGGTCCATTCCTCCTTAGTGTGATCGTATTTATACTTTTTAATCGCCGCGCAGGTTGTAAACAGCATTCGGCTTCGGGTCTTCCCCGCATAAACCTGCATGTTTCCGGCTTTGCTCACAAGGGCGCGCAGAATATCGGCCGGAAAAGCGCTTCGGTTCACACGACAGGCAATGAGCCGCTGCATATGCTGCGCCATAACGGGCTTATCGGTTTCCACCCTGATATCGCGCAGCGTCCCGAAGGCGTAATTGACCAGATCATACAATCTTGGCGCATACGTTCCCCAGATTGAATCATGCCAGCAACAGGTTGCATCCCAGGCCGCCAGCCGATCAACAAAATCCGAGCCCGCCAGCTCATTGTAATACGTCACAGCTAGACGTCCGGCTGTGGCCGCATCAAAGGCCGCCATCACAACGCCTTCGTCTTCCGGCAGCTTCTGCTTGTAGCCCAAAACCACCTGCCTGAGCTGCTCGGCATAATCCGAGGGAAGAAGCTCCTCTTCCTCCTCGTCCTGAAAGACCAGCGGCCCGTCCAACGCGGGAACCTCCAGGCCGTGCGGATTCCAGCAGACGAAGCAGCGCGTGCCGAAAATCTGCCCCTGATTGCTCGCCACCCACTTGAGCGCGTTGTGCGCCTTCTGAGAGGCATTGTAGCCGAGCGTCGCCGCTTCGCTCGCCTCGATAAAGCGACCGCGATAGGTGTAGTTAACGCTGTCGTTGGCCGAAATGATTTTGGCGTTTCCATGCAGCGCCACGACGCCCTTTAAATGCTTATCGGCCAAAACGCTCTGCTCGCCGGTCAGCATACACAGATTCTGCCGCGCCGAGGAATCCTCCTGCCGCTTCTGCTGATAATACGCATCGAAGGCCTGCATCAGCGAAACATCCTTCCAGACGGGGCCGCTGTCGTCCTTTCCCAGGCCCAGCACAATCCAACGCACCAGATCGCCCTCGTTTTTCACCTTGCCCTTGTCCTTCGACAGCAAATCGGCGCGTTGCAAATCCTCATACATCGTGCCGCCCTTGACGTAGCG
The DNA here is from genome assembly GCA_964406835.1 of uncultured Oscillospiraceae bacterium. Taxonomy (GTDB): domain Bacteria; phylum Bacillota; class Clostridia; order Christensenellales; family Aristaeellaceae; genus Firm-10. The sequence continues at coordinate 14,265 of CAYOTH010000008.1, read as the reverse complement.
CAGCACAGCCTGCGCCTTGGGATGCGTATAAGGCGAAGCCACCCAATCTTCGAGCTGCTCAATATAGGCACAGCGCTTCGGATCTGAAAGCAGCAGATAACCCAATTGATCACACAGAGGATGTGGAAAAACGGCCTTACCCGAACGTGAAGCGGAATCCTCCGTCACCGGAATGATGATCTTTTCTTCACTGGCAGGACGCGCCTGAATAAACCGGCCCTCCGCATCAATGGTGATTTCAATCTGCGCCCGGGTCAGAATATGCGAAGCCGGGGCCAAACTCTCCTGGCCCTCCTCCTCGACGCCGACATGCGCCTGCATGGCATCGTAGGTTTCAATGGCCTTCTGCAAAAGTCCCATCACTCCACCTCCCCAAATTCACGCAGGCCGCTGAAATTGTCCTGTTCAACGCCGAAGGGCTTGATGTTCATGGCGTGCAGCGGCTTATGCATAGGGCATTCCTCAGGACGCTGAAAATACAAAATGCCCTTTTTCAGCACGGGCCGCCAGAAATTGGCGGTCATGCGCCCCTGCGTTGCCGGCGAATAGGCTTCATCCGGATAGGTAATGCCATGATACATCACGCCAAAGCTCAATTCAGGCAAATCGTCATAGGCACCTTGGCCTTCGCCGAAGACGCACGGCTCGACATAGGCCTGGCACTCCCGCGCGCCCAGAAAAACATCGCGCCGCCCGCCCTTGGCAATGGCACGCCGGGCAATGTCATAGTGTTTGTTTTCGTTGCGATCCTGCGCAAGCTCCGGCCGGTTCATATTCCACTCAAAATGCGCACGCACCTGATAGCGGCAATCCTTGAGATAGGTGTAATAGGCCAGATCATTGCCGCCGTTGTATTTGATCGGTCGGATGCCCTTGACCTCCGTCTGAATGCGGTTCATGACGCGCACCTCATCGATAAACCAGATCAGCGTCGGCTTCCAGTAAATCGAAGCCATCACGCCCTTCATGGCCTCATAGGTCGGCACCTGATAGGACGTCTTTTCGCCGCCCATACGCATCAGCGGATCGGAAAACAGCGCATAATCGCCATAGACCTCAAATTCTACCATATTGGGGTATCGCACGACGTTTCTTCCTCCTTTATCCCGGACAGGACGCCCTTATGTTCATCATAGCACTCTGCCTGCAATACATAAACGCCAACCTGGGGCAGCTCATAAACCGCGCCCTTTCTGCGCAGGCGCTCCACCTCTGACTGATACAGCGTAACCGAATAGGATCTGGCCCTGTCAATCAGCGCCCGGGTATAGCCCAGATCATAACAGGCCCTGGCGCTGCCCAACTCCCCAATCAGCTCCTGCCCCTCCTGATAAGGCACAAGCACAGCCTGCGTTCCGGAATCAAACACCTCAAAACGCTCCCCGGCCGACTTAAACGCCTGACGAAGCCAATAGCCCTGTGCCGCCTTGACACCTGCCGTCCAGATTTTATTGCGCGCCAGCAGATCAAACACCTTCGGCTCATTCTTGCCAGGATTATCCTGAAACTCCTTGGGCAGATCCCGATAAAGACAATCGTAATAATAATCGACCGCCGCCATGGACGCCAGATCGCCGCCAACCGTAGCAGGATCTCTTTTGTACTCAGCCAGCAGCGCCTCATACGCCGCCTTCGCCCTTTCAATGTCCTCCAGATTGCCCAGCCGTTCGTTTTCGACCTGAACAACCTGCACTGGCCGCACCCGATCAAACTCGCCGTGCCGATTGCAGCGCCCCGCCGCCTGAACGATGTTATCCAGCCCCGCAGAGAAGCGAACCACGGCGCCAAAGGAAATATCGATACCGGCCTCGATCACCTGCGTCGAAACGCAAATCAGCTTCTCGCCTGCCGAAAGCGCCTTCATAAGCTCATCCAGCACGGCTTTTCGATGCGCCATACACAGGCTGGCCGCCAGATAAAACCGGCGAACAGGCGCTGTATTCAGTGCATCATAGACGGCGCCGGCCTCCTTTTTCGTGTTGCACACAACCAAAAGACTGCCGTATTCCTCCTGCAGAGCCCAGGCGCGCGCGGCAACCTCCTCCAGGCGAATGCGCCCGCCATCGACGATGTTCGTCCGTTTAAACAGCGACGCATAAGTATCCAGCAGATTTTCCGGAACCACACGGCGCTGATCCAAAAGCAGCGCGCGATCCGCTCGCTCCAGCCCCGGCTGCGTCGCCGAGCAAAGCACCACCGTCGCCCCGCAAATTCGGTTCAGAAAATTGACCGCGATATTGAATTGACTGATCATCTTTATGGGCAGCGATTGAATTTCATCAAAGAGAATCACACTGCCAACCAGCGCCTTAAAGCGCCGTACCGAAGTCATCCCGCCGGCAAAGAGCGTATCGAGCATCCTGACAAGCGTCGTGATAATAATCGGCGCATCCCAGGTCTGCTCCAGCCATTCACTGCGCTCAAGCTGCTCGCCCTGGGACTTTTCACCCGTCATATCGGAATGATGCTCGAGGATGGGAATATCCGGCCCCAGCGCGGCCCGCATGGACTGCGCGTTCTGATCGATAATCGACAAAAGCGGCGCAACATAGATAATCCGCCGTTTGCCCCAGCGCCGGGCGTGCGCCAGCGCATAGCGCAGTGACGAGAGCGTCTTGCCGCCGCCGGTAGGCAGATCCAGCCGATAAATGCCGCTCTCCTCGCCGGAAAAATCGGCACAGGCCTGTGAAAAAGCTCTGCGCGCCTGCTGTATAGGCGTCTGGGCAGGCATTCGGCTCAAATAGCCTTCAACCGCCCCGAGCGCCTTGCCCCACAGCGCTTCATTCCCTTCCGAAACGGGCGGCAAAGCCTCATCCTCCATAAAGGAGGCCGTATCCGCACGGTCGCCCTCAACAACGGCCGAAACAACAAGGCGCGTCAGCAGCCCCAGTGCAAAGAAGAAATTGTCCCGGGAGGACTGAAACGCCGACATCATCTGCTGAAAGACCGCCGCCACTTCCTGAACGGCCGCCTCAAACAGCGCACGCACCTCGTCTTCCCCGGCGCAATTTTCGAAAAAGGCCGCCATGGCGCGCCGATCATAATCCGGCTGCTTTTGCTGGCGATACTCAAAGCCGTTCACTTTGTCCCGATTAAACACATCAAAAAATTCATGATGTGAGCCCACCGCCGCCGAAAGGATTTCCGCCGTTGCCGCCGCATAATCCAGTTTCCCGGCATGATAGGTCTGCATCAGATAGGAAACGGCGGTAAACGTATGAATCACAGAGCCGCGACGGCCCCGCCCGGCCACAGCCTCATGAATGTAGGCGTCAAACTCCGGCGTAAACTTGCCGGCATCGTGCAAAAGCCCGGCCAGATAGCCGCACTGAGCCAAGCCAAGATCGACCAGCTCCGCCGAAGCGCGCTGTGCCGTCCCCCGGCAATGCGCCTCGCTGCTCTGCACAGCCCCGGCCGCATTGATGTGCGCTGCATACATTTCTATCGCCTCCCGTCTCGCTTTGCGTTCGTTTTTTCGATCGTTTGTTCGAACCTATACTTAATCCTATCACACTTGATTAAATTATGCAATAGGCATTGTAAAAAAATGTGCCGGTGCAATTTTCACCTGGGACTTTTCGCCAAAAATGCCACAATAACCCCCTTCACGGTCGTATTTAAAAAATTCCCCCTGAGAACCGCTGTCAAAAACTGTCCTCCATTGACACGGGCGGCATCCAATGCTAAAATACCCTTATAAGTAATAGATCATGAGGTGGTCTTCTTTGTTACGCAAATGGCTTCGTCCCGGCCAATATGATTCGCATTACGCACCGGTCGCCGACGGATTTCGCGCGCTCTGCGTGCTGCTCATCGCCTGGTTCCACATCTGGCAGCAATCCTGGCTTCAGCCGGTGCTGAAGATCGGCCCCGTCACACTGGATCTCACGGCCCCTGTCCGCACGGGCTATCTGGCGGTTGACCTGATGCTCCTCCTGTCCAGCTTTTTGCTGTTCCTGCCCTACGCCCGCACGCGGATTTTGGGGCATTCTCTGCCTAATACGGCGCTCTACTACAAAAAACGCGCCCTGCGCATCATCCCCAGTTATTACCTGTGCGTGCTGATAACCTTTTTTGTTTATGCCCTGCCCCAATATGGCACAAGCCGTGCGCTCCTGCTGGATCTTTTCGGGCATCTGACCTTCACGCACAATCTCTTCTACGAAAGCTACATCGGCACCCGCTTGCCGGGCGTCCTCTGGACGCTGGCCGTCGAGGTGCAGTTTTACCTCATCGCCCCGCTCGTAGGCCGCGCCTTTGTGCGCCGCCCGCTGGCGACCTGGGCCACCATGACAGCCGTCGCCTTCTTCTATCGCTTTGTCTATGTCGCTGGACTGAGCGATACGGCGCTCTATTTTAATCGTCTGCCCGCCATGCTGGATGTCTACGCCAACGGCATGCTGGCCGCCTGGGCCTTTGTTTCTCTTCAGAAAAGGCTGCGTCCCGGCGCAGTGAGCGGCTGCGTGGCCACGCTGATCGCTCTGGCGGCGGTGGTCGGCATCTATGCCATCATGCGCGCACAATCCGGCATCTCCGACGGCTACGAAGCCATTCGCATGGGACAGATGATTCATCGCTTTCCCCTCTCGGCGCTGGGCGCGCTCTTTCTGATCGCCGGAAGCCAGGCCTCAAGCTGGTTTCAGTTCCTCTTCAGCAACCAGATCATGCGCTTTTGGGCCGGCATTTCCTATAACCTCTACATCTGGCATGCGCACATCGCCCTGAGACTGCGCGCCTGGCACATTCCTCCCTACGAAAGCGACATGCCCCAAAGGGCCGGCGAGCAGCCCTGGCAAATGCACTATACCCTTTTGTGCTTCGCCGCCGCGCTTTTAATCGCCGCGGCCGTGACCTATCTTTGGGAAAAACCGCTCTCCCACCTGGGTTCATGCCTTTTCCTGAGCCCCCGGGGACGTCATGCCCGGCGCAAAACTTCCTGAACAAATTTCTTGATAAAAGGCAGGATTTATCCGTTTTTCGCCGAATAATACTTACACATATCGCCGGAACCCGGCGTCAATTCATCGGAAAGAAGGAACCTCGTAGCATGTGGAAAGTAACCCTGATCCGCATTCTGGTGGCCATTGCCATCGGAACCATCATCGGCGTAGAGCGCGAATACAAAAATCGCCCCGCCGGCATGAGAACGCACGTCCTCGTCTGCCTGGGGGCCTGCACCGTGGCTTTGCTTGAAAGCAGCTTTATCGCCGATTTGTCCAGCGACGCAGCCACCGTCAGCACCATCGGCTACAGCTTTGGCCGCTTGAGCGCGCAGGTAATCAGCGGCATAGGCTTTCTGGGCGCCGGAACCATCTTCACCGCGCAGCGCAAAATCGTCGGCCTGACCACGGCCGCTTCGCTTTGGTGCGTCGGCTGCCTGGGCCTGGCCGTGGGTTACGGCTATTATTTCATCGCCGGAATCGGCTGCCTCTGCGTCATTGCCGTGCTGATGGCCATGCAGCGCATCGTTCACGTCAATACGGTCAAAAAGATGGAAATCACCTTCATTCACCGTGTGGAAAGCATGCAGTTTATCAACGACTACTTCAAGGAAAAGAACATCCAGACCATCGATCTGGACTTTCATGTCGAATCCAAGGACGGCGCCAACATTTACACCAACATTTACACGTTGCAAATGCCCAATCACCTCACCTACGCCGAGGTGGTCAATCAGCTGTCCGAATATCCGAATATGATGAGCGTGCGCACCACCAACACCTAAAATATCCCTTATAATAACAGCAAAACGGATCGCTCCCCTGGGGGGGAACGATCCGTTGTTTTTTATGAAAATTACAGTTTGCTGTTCAAAAGCGCCACAGCCGCATCGCTCAGGCGCGCCAGCATGGCCTGCGTCTCCTTGTCCGAAGACGAAACGGCGTTGACATACAGCTTGATCTTGGGCTCGGTACCCGAAGGACGCACGCAGATCCAGCCCTGATTCTCCAGCTCGTAATACAGCACATTGGAAGTCGGCTGCTCAAGGCGCGTCACCTGACCGGCGGCATCGTGGCGCTCGCCCACCTTGTAATCGCGCACCGCCGTGACCCTCACGCCGTCAAAATCGGCAGGGGCCTGATCGCGCAGCGCCTTCATCAGCTCGCCCATTTTGGCCAAGCCGTCTTTTCCGGCCAGCGCAAAAGAAGTCACCTTGGCGTCATAATAGCCGTACTTTTCATAAAGCGACTGAAGGCCGTCATAAAGCGTCATGCCCTGCTTTTTATACCAGGCCGCAGTCTCGGCAATCAGCATACTGGCGTTGACGCCGTCCTTGTCGCGCACATTCGTGCCGGAGAGATAACCGCAAGACTCCTCAAAACCGAACACAAACGTGTGCTCGCCCGTCATTTCAAACTGCTCGATCTTCTCGGCAATGAACTTAAAGCCGGTCAGCACATCCACCATGGTGCATCCGTAATCCTCGCAGATGGCGCGCGCCATTTCCGTCGAAACGATCGACTTGACCGCCGCCGCATTCTCGGGCAGCGTTCCCTGCGCCTTGCGGCGGGAAAGGATATAATTGAGCAGCAGGCAGCCAATCTGGTTGCCGGTCAGGCCATGGACATGACCCTCGCCGTCCAGAACGGCAATGCCCACGCGGTCACAGTCCGGATCGGTACCGAAGGCCACATCCGCGCCGGTTTCCTTCTGAAGGGCCAGCGCCATCGACAGCGCCGCCGGGTCCTCGGGATTAGGCACCTTGACGGTCGAAAAATCAGGATCGGGGTTTTCCTGCTCGGGAACGACAATCACATTCTTAAAGCCCACCTCGGAAAGCACGCGACGCACCGGCATGTTGCCCGAGCCGTGCAGGGGCGTGTAGACAATCTTGAGCTGATCGCCCATCTCGTGAATCAGCTCCGGCGAAATAGAAAGCTTTTTAACGCAGGCGGTGTAGGCATCGTCCACATCGCGGCCAATCATTGTCAAAAGGCCCTTATCCAGCGCCTCGCGCTCATCCATCACCGCCGCCTCGGTATAGCCGGTCTGACGAATCAGCTTGAGCACCTCGTCGGCGCGCTCGGGCGGCATCTGTCCGCCGTCTTCCCAATAGACCTTATAGCCATTGTACTGGCGCGGGTTGTGGCTGGCCGTGATCACGATACCGGCAATGGCCCCCAGGTGACGCACGGAAAACGACAGCTCCGGCACAGGACGCAGCGATTCAAACAGATATGCCTTGACGCCGCACGCGCACAGCACCAGCGCCGCCTGACGGGCAAACTCATCCGAACAACGACGGGAGTCATAGGCAATGACCACGCCGCGCTGAGCCTGCGCCTGATCGCGGTTGATGTACTTAGCCAGCGCGCAGGTCGCACGGCGCACGGTGTAGACATTCATACGATTGGTACCCGCACCCAGCACGCCGCGCAGACCGGCCGTGCCGAAGGACAGATCGGTATAAAAGCGATCCTCAATTTCACGCTCGTCCTGAGCAATGCTCATCAGCTCGTCATAGGTGGCCGCGTCGTCCTTAAAATCACGCAGCCAGGCTTCATAATTGTCACGATAGGTCATTTTTTCAGTCTTCCTTTCCTGACTGCTCGTTCAGCATACGCTGAAGGCGGGAGAGATGCATTTTCTCCTGAGCAATGATATCCTTAAAAAGAGAACGCGCCCCGTCATCACGCGTGAGCGCCGCCATCTCGCCATAGAACAAAATCGAATCCTTCTCCGACTGAATGGCGTGCTGCACAATGGCGCGCGGGCTTTCAAGCCCGGTGCGGGCCAGTCCGCGCAGACCGTCCGTAAAAACAACGTCCGCCGCCACAGCCGAAAGATAGGCGCTCTCCTCCGGCGTATACGCCTGATTGCTCTGAGCGCGCACACCCTCGCACAGCCGGGCAAACTCGCGCATATGCGTTTCCTCGTCCGCCGCCAGATCATTTAAGAAGGTGCGCGTTTCCTCATCCCTGGTGATTTTGGCTGCGCGCCGGTAAAAATCGCCGCCGCGCCGCTCGATCTCAACAGCAATCCGGAGCCCCTCCAAATCGCTGAAAGCATGGTTTTCCATGTCATGCTCCTTTCCCATCCCGGGAAGTTCTCCCCCGTATGTGAAAAGTTATCCCCATTATCCACAGTCTGCTGAGGGGAAAATGTGGATAACCCCGTGGATAAGTAGCGCAGTTCGCCCCTTATCCGCCGAAGTTATCCACATTCTCTTGCTTTGTTTTATTACTTATCCGCCTTGGCCAGGAACTCGTTGAGCGCAGCCACCAGGCGATCGGCATCCACGCCGTGCGCCATGCAGGCATCCTCAATGCTCTCAGCCGTCGCATGGGGGCAACCCAGGCAGTGCATGCCGAAGGACATGAAAATCGGCACCGTGTTGCGATCCAGCGTAAGAACCTCGCCAATGCTCATCGTCTTGTTAACCATAATAGGAATCCTCCTTCACTACATCGATTTAAAATCATTGTACGATGCTTTTTTTCCAAAAGCAACCGCTTCTGCGTTATTTTATCATAGATCAGAACTCGACCGTGCGGCCGTCCCAGGAGACCAGGAAGCCGGGCATACGCCGCTCCAGCTCCGCAATCGGCGCCAGGCCATTGTGCGAGAAGTGATTGGCCACAAAGATGGTATGCTCATCCGCCGCACCGCAGGCCATAAGCCGGTCGCGCATGATGAGGTTGTCCTCGCAGCCCATATGACCGATGTAGGTGTGCGACAGCACGCCGTTGGTGCAGTCCAGCGACACCAGGTCGATCTTGCGTCCGGCCAGGAACTCCATGTCGGCCGGGGTGAACAGATCGGTATCGTGGGCATACAGAAGGCTCTTGCCGTCCCGCTCGATCAGATAAAACAGCGCTTCCTCCGTGCGGATGTAGGCGCGGTTTTCACGCACCACCGGCCAGCCGCAACCCGGCGCGTTGCTCACGCAGTGAACCGCTTCAAGCGCCGTCACGGCATACTCTTCAATCTGAACCGTCTCAAAGGGAATGACGCGCTTAAAGGCAATCCGATCGCACAGATAGGGCTCGACCAGCTGTCCCACGCGCTCATTGCCGTAAACGGTCATCGGCGGCACGCCTTCCTTAAGCTGGGCAAAGCCCACGCGGCGGCAGGCGATATCTGTCGGCAAAAGGTGATCTTCGTGCGCATGGGTAATTAAAACCGACTTGATGTAGGTATAATCCAATCCGTTATCCAGCAGCTGCTTGTAGGAATCGGGGCCGAAATCCAGCTTGAGATGATCGTCCACCATCGAGCCGGAACGCGTGCGGATCTCATGTCCGCCGGTCTGTCGCGCATAGCGGCAAAAATCGCAGGTACAGAACAGCGCAGGCGCGCCCTCGGCAGCCGCCGTACCCAGATACTGAATTTTCATAAGCAATCGTTCCTTTCGCAAGGAGAGACAGGCTGTCTGAGCAGCTTATTCCTCGTCCTCACCATCGTCCTCGTTGTAGTTGGCGCTGACAATGTCAAACAGCTTTTCGGCCAGCGCATCATCCTCAACAGCCTGGAACTCGACATTCTCGTCGTCGCCCTCGATCGGCACAACTTCCATGAAAAACACCTCGGCATCCTCGCAGTCACAGTTTTCACCGTTGCACTGGCAGGCCACCTGATCCTCGGTCACTTCGGTCATCACGGCATACTCCTTGCCGTTATAGTAAAAATACTCCAGAACCTGAACGGTTACGTCGTTGCCGTCCTCATCGGTAAAAACAAAGATTTCCGGTTCCTGATTATTCTGCATGTCATTTCCTCCTCATGCGGCCCTGTCAGCCGCGTCGCTGTTGGTATTATAGCTGATTCAGCTTACAAAATCAAGAGCCTATCTGCAAAAGGAGCCTGCGCCCCTTTCGCCCATGCTTTTTTGAGCTTTCCGGCTCAGTCAGCCAACTTCAAAACGGCGAAGCCATAGCGGCCCAGCGTCACAGCCTTGTCCTCGACGGACGCGCTGCGCTGCGCCAGCACATCCTCAGCCGCCTTATCCAGCGCCCAGGTCATTGGCTCTACGCCAAAGTTGACCATCACGCAGACCTTCTGTCCGTCCAGCTCGCGCGTAAAGACCAGCTGATCGCCCTCCGCCTTCTGCCAGATCGTCTTGCCTGAAACAAACGGCTCGGCCCGGCGCAGCGCAGACATCTCGGTAATCAGCGTGCGGCGGCGCAGAGCGGCTTCGCTGCCTCGGCGCGTCCAGTTGACCGTGCAGTCCAAGCCGGCATTGTAGAAGCGGCTATAGAAAATATTGTGACGGTGATCGTCGCACACCTCGTCGCCATTGTAGATGAAGAACAGGCCGTCAATCAGCGCATTGACCACAAAGGCCAAATCGACGCGCTCGCTGGGCTGCACTTTGTCATAGCGCTTGTCATAGGCGTCGTTGGTATAGTCGTGGTTGGTCAGCGCGCGCAAATAGATATACCCGTCGGCATACTGCTCATGCGCCTGCTTCAGGCCTTCCGCGCCGCCGTTCTTGGTGAACAGGGACACATAGGCGCCTGTCCATTCGAAGCCGTAGAACCAGTCAAAACCCGCATCCTTCACCGGCTCCGTGCGGCCCTCGTTGAGCATCAGGAAAGCCGGCTTCAGCGCGCGGCAACGGCGAATGCCTTCCTTCCAGAAGAACTCCGGCACGCGGTCGCCCACATCGCAGCGATAGCCGTCCACGCCGAACTGCTCAATGAAATAGGTCATGTTGCTGTACATATACTCGCACAGCGCCGGATTGTCATAGTTCAACTTGGGGAAGCGCCAAATTCCCACCGCCGGCTTGCCATCCTCATCGGTCTCGACGAAATCCGGATGCTCCTTCAGGAACACAGCCTTCGGGCCGCAGTGGAAATACACCAGATCGAGCATGATTTTCATGCCCAGCGCATGCGTTTTGTCGATAAAGGAATGCAGCGCTTCATCGTCTCCGTATTCGGGATCGACATGGAAATAATCCTTCATGCGATAGGGATTGCAGGGATTCTGGAACTCAACCAGGCCCTGCCGCTCGCTCCAGTACGTCCGATCCTCATCGTCATCGACCACAAAAACCGGGCAGAGGTAAACCACGTCCGTTCCCAGCGCGGCAATTTCCTCAAGATGCGCCTCGGCCGCACGCAGCGTGCCTTCCTTCGTCATGGCCCGGGGAAAAACCTGATAAATTGTCATAAGTATTCCTCCCTTAAATGCGGTATCCCTCTCTCTGCTTTTTAAGTGAATCGCATTCAGCGAATCAATCGAGCAAAAGCACCACTCCGGCGCGCCGCCGATAAAAGCATGTCGTCGCTCACCTCGTCGCCCTGCCAGACGCGAAGCGCGCTGCGTCCCGGCACGGCCTGCGCGGCAATAACGCCTCTCAGCGCGGCAATGGCCTCCTGCGCGCCCATCATCGAGCGCACGCCGCCTTCAATCGAAATCTCTCTTTGACGCATGAAAACACCTCCCGGCACAGTATAACCTGCGCCGAAAGCAGACATTCATCAAATAATGCCGCGCAGATCGCCCTTCTTCGTCGCCTCGAGCACACACAGCCAGGTTGCCGCGGTGTCATAGCGGGCATCGTGCGCCGCGCCGCCGCCGCCAAACCATTCGTTGGCCTTCTCGACAATAAACTCGCTCATCAGGCCGTAATAATCGGCCAGCTCCTCCAGCTTGGGCGGCTTGGGACGGCCAATGTTGATGCGCCGCTTCATGTTCATCACGCCGGTGAAGTAGTTCATCGTGCAAAAGGTTTTCTTCTTGCCCAGGTTCAGCTGACAGCGGTCAAATTCCACGCGGATATAGCGATCGTCCGCCGCCACATTATGCCCAACCAGCAGGCCGCAGTCCGAAAAATCGGCAAAGATTTCGTCCACGCGGTCTTCAAAGCGTTCGCCTGAGGACAGCTCGTCGAGATCCGCTAGGCTCATGCCGTGTACCTCCTGCGCGCTCTCGCTCATCTCATCCACGGCAAAGTACATGTTCTTTCCGGTCACGCTACCGCTCTCAATCATGAGATAGGACAGCTGGCAAATCTGCCCCGGCGTCAGATCGGTGGCCTCGGTATCAAAACAAATAATCTTCATAAAGTCCTCACGCCATGGTTTCAAGCATCGCCATGGACACCTCGTAGCTGCAGGCCTCGCCCTTTTCATACAGCTCGAAGGCGTCCATCATGTACTCGGCCATGCGGCGCACCTCAAGGCCGCTGGAACCGGCGATATGGGGCGTGATAAAGCAGTTGTCCAGCGCGTTAAGCGGGTTGGTGTTGAAGTGCCCCTCATCGGTCATGACGTCCAGCAGCGCCGTGCGGGTCGGCACCTGCGTCAGCGCATCATAAAGATCCTGCTCGTTGAGCTGCGGGCCGCGACCGGTGTTGATGAACGTGGCATAAGGCTTCATGGAGAGGAAATACTCGCGCTTAATGATGCCCACAGTCGCCGGCAGATTGGCCAGATGGTTGGAAACGACATCGCACTCGGCAAAAATTTCCGCCATGTCGGTCTTTTTGACATTCAGGCTGGCAGCACGCTCCTCGCTGAGGAAGGGATCGTAAACCAGCACCTCGCAGTCGATCTGCTTGAGCATTTCGGCCAGACGGCTGCCGATGGCACCGCAGCCCAGCAGACCGATCTTCACATCATAATTGCCCGGGTAATTTTCAAACAGCTTGTGGCCGGCCTCGCGATTGTCGCGCGTCATCGCCTCCACGCGGAAATAGCCCTTGGTCGCCAGCAGAATCTGCGCAAAGGCATACTGAACAACCGGCACGGCATTGGCCTGCCAGGCGCTGTAAACCCGCACGCCGGCCTTCAAAAAGGGACGGGCGAAATACTGCACGCTGCCCGCGCCATAAAAGACCGCCTTCAGCGCGGGGAAGCACTCATGAATCTCCTCCTCGGTCATAACCGGCAGACCCCACGTCGAGAAAAGCACCTCAACGTCCTTCATGTCCTCCCGAGCCTCGCGCGCCTCGGCCACCGAGGTCAGCACGCGGGGGTACAGATCCACCAGGCCATGGAGTCGCTCCATCTGCTTTTGCGCATAGACACGTTTCAGCGTATCGGGCGTTTCATTCAAAAATGCAGCCTTTATCATCAGTCAAACACCTTTCCTCACAAACGCTGCCAGGGCAGCGCGTTTTTTCTTTGAATCGGCTCCGGATGTCTCCAAAGCTCCTGCGTTTTATTATAGCACACTCCATGCAAATAAAAAAGCAAAATATCTCCTTAATGAAAGAGGAATTGCCCGCTCCTGATCGAATTATTCGATTGAGGTGTATTGTCCTATGGAATTGCAGCAGGAAATCATTGCCCTTACCCGCTTTCTTTCAATCATATCCAAAGGCTCGTTGGGCTTGAGCGAAGCCACGGCGCTGATTGATCGCTTTGGCTCCGTCTGTTCAATGACCGCCTTTCATACGCCGGCGCTGGCCCGCGCGGGACATCTGACCGACACGCAGGCCGAGCTTTTAAAACAGCTACCCGATATCGTGCGCCGCTGTCTGCTCGACCGCTGCGGCATCCACCCGTGCCTGAATCGCCTGAGCCCCGCCACGCAGTATGTCCGCGCGCTGTATACCGGCGCTCGTCACGAGCAGTTCCGCCTGCTCTGTCTGGACGATAAATACAACCTGATCGATGCCTTTCTGCTTTCGAACGGCTCGCTGATCGAAACGAGCGTCCCGCCGCGCCTGGTCATTGAAACGGCCCTGCGCGCCAAAGCCCACGCCGTGATCTTCTGCCACAATCATCCGGGCGGACGCATCTACTTTTCCGAAGCCGACGTTTCCACGACGCGCACATCCATGCACTACATGGACGGCATCAACGTCGCCCTGCTGGATCATCTGCTCGTGGCCGGGAACCACGTCAGCAGTCTGCGCCGCACGCACTATATTCCCGAAAGCGAATGGCTAAAAACCGGCGCGCTGGCACTTCCCTTTTCGGATTGGGTCGAGGGAATGCCATCCGTACCGGAAAATACCTGACCGACCGGTTCAAGGAAAAACTCACCCAAACGGACAGCTCATCCAAGTTCTGCGCCTGTTTCCCTTGACCACCTTTTTAAAAGGCCTGGTTTTCTTATCCCGACGCGAGGATTCATTCAAGGTTCCATTCCGTCTTATACCCAATCAACCACGGACTGTTTTCCCAGGAAGCGCCCTCAGCGATGGGGCTTTCAGCATTGGCTAAAGCCATTTTTTATTCCCACGGCTAAACTGGGGATATATCGCCGGTTTGACGCGCAACAAAAACGAAGCGGGAGAAGGCTTTTCTCCCGCTTCAGCCTGTCAAAAAAGGTCGCAAAAAGCGGCCTTTTCTGATATAATAGAGG
>CAYOTH010000007.1:0-19752 GCA_964406835.1 uncultured Oscillospiraceae bacterium | reverse complement strand
ATCCCGGCCCCAAGCCGCAGACCCGCGAGGCTGCCATCGTCATGCTGGCCGATACCATTGAAGCGGCGGCGCGCACGGCGCCTGATCGCAGTGCCGAGGGGCTTGAAAAGCTCATTCGCAAGCTCATCCGCGGAAAGATTGACGATGGGCAGCTCAATGATGCGCCCATTACGCTTAAAGACGTCGAACGGGCGACCAAGGCGTTTGTCACGGTGCTGGGCGGCGTGTTCCACCAGCGCATTGAGTATCCCGATCTGGTGATTCCGCCCAAAAAGCACCTGACCAAGGCGCTGCCGGATGCCGCGCAGGAAGGAGAAAAGGCGCATGAGCATACTTGATATTGAATGGCTGACGCCGGATGTGCCGCAGGGCGCGCCTGATTTAATGGAGCGCGCGGCCGAGGCGGTTTGCCGCCTTGAAAGCGTAGCGGGCGGCGGCGCTTATCTTCGGATTGTGGACGACCAGGCCATTCACGAAATCAACCGTGAGCAGCGCGGCGTCGATCGGCCGACCGACGTTTTGTCATTTCCCAGTGTCAACTACCGTCCGGGCGAAACGGCGCGCGACAGCGCCGATCTGATCCGGCGCGAGTATGACCCAGACAGTGGGCTTTGTTTTCTGGGCGATATTGTGATTTCCATTGACCGAGCGCGCGCTCAGGCGCAGGAATACGGCCATTCGCTGGCGCGCGAGCTGGGCTATCTGACGGCGCACGCCATGCTGCACCTGTGCGGCTACGATCACATGATCGACAGCGACAAGGTGAAGATGCGTGCCATGGAGGAAAAGGCCATGCTTCAGCTGGGGCTGACGCGTGAGGATCAGGGCCTGGACGATCAGGCGCTTTTTGAAAAGGCCTGCGCCATGCTGGATAAAGCCTATGCGCCGTACTCGAATTTCCGCGTGGGGGTGTGCCTTCAGGCAGAGGATGGCCGCATCTTTACCGGCTGTAATGTGGAAAATGCCAGTTTGGGCGCAACCATCTGCGCCGAAAGGTGCGCCGTGGTCAAGGCCGTTTCTGAGGGTGCGCGGCGTTTTACGGCCATAGCCATTGCCGGGGAAAGCAGCGTCCCCTGGCCGTGTGGCGTGTGCCGGCAGGTGCTTCGGGAATTTGCAGACGACGCGCTGTGCGTTATCGCCGGAAAGAAGGGCGAGTCCTTTGAAAAGGCGACGCTGGGCGAGCTTTTGCCCCACGCCTTTGGGCCGGAGAGCCTGAACAAGTAATCAATTTTCCCGCCCGGGCGGAAAGAATACTGACGCATTGCCGGGATTCAATGCGCGATGAACAAAGGAAGGATAGACCTATGGCAGACAAAGCATTTCATTCGGGTTTCGTGGCGATCATCGGCCGTCCCAACGTAGGCAAATCGAGCATCATGAACTACTTCGTGGGCGAGAAGGTTGCCATTGTTTCCAACAAGCCGCAGACGACGCGCAATAAAATTCTGGGCGTGGCGACCGACCCGGCCTGGCAGCTGGTGTTCGTGGATACGCCCGGCCTTCACAAGCCCCGCACCAAGCTGGGCGAGTTCATGATGAAGCAGGCCAGCGATGCGCGTGAGGGTGTGGACGCCGTATTGTGCGTTGTGGATGCGCAGCACATCGGCGCAGGCGACCGGGCTGTGATGGACGACGTTTTGAAAATGAACTGCCCGCGCTTTTTGGCCGTCAATAAGGTGGATATCGTGACGCCTGAAAAGCTCATGCCTCAGCTGGAGACGCTCAAGGGCTTGGGCTTTGATCAAATCGTGACCGTTTCGGCGGCGCGCGGCGACAATATGGATGTGCTGCGGGATTATCTGGCTTCGGCCATGCCCGAGGGCCCCAAGTATTTCCCTGATGATATGATTACCGATCAGCCTGAGCGACTGATCTGCGCGGAGATCATCCGCGAGAAGGCGCTGCGCCTTTTGCGCGAGGAAATTCCGCACGGCATTGGCGTGGAGATGCTGGCCATCACCAAGCTGTCCGATAATCTGACCGAGATTCATGCCAACATTTACTGCGAGCGCGCCTCTCACAAGGCAATCATCATCGGCAAGCAGGGCCGGATGCTGCATGACATCGGCTCTCAGGCGCGCGAGGATATTGAACGCATGATGGGCACGCGCGTGATGCTCAAGCTGTGGGTCAAGGTGCGCGAGGACTGGCGCAATCGCGAAAGCGACCTGCGCGCTACCGGCTACGAGGAGTAACAGACCATGCTGTACACGACGAACGCCATTGTTTTAAGGCGGGCGGATTACCGAGACTATGACCGGATGCTGACGCTGTTTTCGCCTGAACACGGCCGCATTGATGCTATAGCCCGCGGTTGCCGTCGCCCCAAATCGGCGCTCGTCGGGGCCAGCGAGGTGTTCTGCGCCGGGCAATACACCATCAACACGGCCGGAGAACGGCATTCGATTACGCAGTGCGAGATCAAAGACAGCTATTATGATCTGCGCTTTCAATACGAGCGGTTGCTGCACGGCATGTATTATCTGAGTCTGGCCGATGCGGCGGCTCTGCCCGGTCAGGCGGCGCCCGATATCTTTTTCCTGCTGCTCAAGGCGCTGGCACATCTGAGCTATTCGGATCTGCCCGAAGCCATGCTGACGGCCAGCTTTGAAATGCGTTATATGCCGCTGATGGGCTACAGGCCGCAGATGGAGCGATGCCTGATCTGCGGCCAGCGCGTTGAAGGCGCGGCGCGCTTTGATGCAGAGCATGGCGGCGTGGTTTGTCTGAATTGTCCGAGCGATGCGCCCATGATTTCAAACGGCGCGCGACGGATCATCCTGCGGGCGCCTCAGACGGACTACAACGTCGTGCCTAAGCTGGATGGTCATCCCGATTGGCCAGAGGCGGCGCGGCTGTATCGTCCCTTCGTCGTGCGGCGCATTGAACGAAGAATAAAGACCGATTGGCCGGAGCTGCCGTAAAGGGCGGCATCCGGCCTTATCCATAGGGAGACAATCTCTAAGTCGGAGGAAAGATATGATAAAAGCCTATGAGAAGCGGCGCGCGGCCCTGGAAGCGGAGCTAGCGGCCTGCCCGGATGTCAGAATGGCAGCCGATTGTCTGAGCCGCGCTCTGGAGCAGATTCGTCTGGAAGCGCGCACGGCTCTTGCAGATGCCTCGGCCCGGCGGCAGGCCGATCGCCTGTTTGAAACGGCGCGCCGTGCGGTGGTGCTGGTGGCGGGCGTGACCGAGGCGGATGTGGCCGTTCAAGAAGCGCAGGAGGATCGCACCGCGCGCATAGCCAAAATCCTTTCCTGGATGACGGCGGGCGCCGGGGTGATTATGACCGCCTGGATGCTGATTATCAAAGAAAACGGCGCGGCGTTTTGCGCGCTTTTGACGGCGGCCCTGGGGACGGCACGAGCCTTTATGCCGGTTTCACAGAGCGCGTCGGTTGACATGCGCGCCACGCGGGTCAATGCCTATGAGCTGATGCGCCTGCTTGACCGGCTGATGCAGGGCCTTGAAGAGCAGCTTGAACAGCTTGGCTGCCGTGATACGGTGTTGCCCGGCGATGCGCCGCGCGTTACCGGCGAGATGCTGGCGCCGATTCAGATGCTCATGGAGGCGGTTTATACGGGCGATGGCGATTATGCGCTCAAGGCCGTGCCGTTTTTGACGGCCGCGCTGGACGAGCAGGGGCTTCGTCTGGTGGAGTATTCGCCGCAGACGAGCGCGTGCTTTGATCTTTTTCCCGGCACGCAGCCCGATCTGACGATTCGCCCGGCTGTGCTTCAGGGCGATAAGGTGCTGGCACGCGGACAGGCGACGCAGGCGATTGAGGAATTGCCGCGCTCTATTTAAACAAAACAGGAGAACATCCGATGATGGAAAATACGAATCAGGCTTTGACGGACTATTTCGGCTTTGACTTGGGCGACGGCGAAAGCGCCGTGGCCTGGATGCGTGCGAATAAACGCGTGGAGCCGCAGCTGATTGAGCTTCGGGGGCGCAAAAGCATCATAAGCGCGCTGGCGGCTCACCCGGAGCGGGGAATGTACATCGGCGAGGAGGCCTGTCATCTCGTCGGCGCGGATTGGCTGGCGCTGCGCTTTAAGAGCCGGTATCTCAAGGACGAGGCGGGCGCCGGAGCACTGATTGTCATGTTCGCGCGGGAAATCTTGGCGCAGCTTTTGCAGGATGGGCGTCTGGACAGCCCGGAGACGGTCTGCTTCTTTATTGGCTGCCCGTCCGGCTGGTCACAGGAAACGCGCGCGGCCTACAAAAAGCTGTTTGAACGGGCCGGCATGACGCGTTGCGAGATTGTCAGTGAATCGCGTGCGGCGTTTATGTTTGCGCGGGAATCGGGCGAGCTGCGCGTTTCGGATGACCTTTTAACGTTGCCCACGCTGATTATCGATGCCGGTTCTTCGACGATTGACTTTACCTATGTGGCCGACTTGGCGGAGCGCAGTCTGTCGGTGCAGGATTTTGGCGAAACAGGATTGGGCGGCGGGCTGATTGATCGCCTGCTTCTGGACAGGAATGTGGCACGCTCTTGTGAGCGATCACAGATTGAGGAGGCCTTTGAGCGCTTTCCTCAGTATCGGGCGCGCTGTGAGTTTGAGGCGCGGCGCGTTAAAGAGCTGTATTTTACGCAGGCGGCGCGCGGCGGACGGGCGCAGGCAGAATCGGCGGTTAAGATTTATGCCGGGCGGCGGCCCATTACGCTGGATATTGTCTGCCGCGACGAGGACATGACGAGGATTTTGGCCCAGCCTATTTCCTCTCTGGGAGAAAAATCGTTTACGCAGGCTTATGAGCAGTCCCTGGATGCAGCGATAGAGCGTCTGGGCGAGGAAAAGCCGCAGATCATTTTGCTGACCGGCGGCGCTTCCCGTATGCCGTTGATTGGCGAGGCGGCGCGCAGCCGTTTTCCGCAGGCGCAGCTTTTGCGGGCGCTGGAGCCGGAATATTCGATCGCGCGGGGACTGTGCTATGCGCTGCGTATTGATCAGAAGACGCGCGGCTTTCAGGCGGCGGTTGAGGAATTGATTCGTTCGGACGATATGGAAAATCTGGTGCTTTCCCGGCTGGGCGCGCTGTTTGAGGCGGTGTCCGGGCCGCTGACCGATTTGCTGTGCGACGAGCTGGCGCCGCAGACCTTTGAACTGTGGCGAAGCGGCGGGCTGAAGACCTTTAATGACATCGGCGCGGAGCTGACGGCGCGCCTTCGCCGCATGAGCGAGGAGGGGCGTCTGGCGGAAGTTCTGCGTCCAGCTGTCAGCGAATGGGTGATGCGCCTGCGCCCGGATATTGAGCAGATGACCGACCCGATTTGCGATCAGTTTGACCTGCCGCGCACCTCACTGCGCTTGCCTGAAGCGCTGGGCGTGGGGCTGACGCAGCTTGAGGTGAGTGCGGAAACATTGCTTCGAACCGATCAGATCAAGGCGCTGATCGACGTGATCGTGGCCGCGCTGATGGCGGCGCTTCTGGGAGGGAGCGGACTGGCGCTGTTGGCGACCGGAACGCCCGGTTTGGCTATTGGCTTTATGGTCGGCCTGCTGGCGGCAGTGATCGGCACGGAAACGGCCGAAAAGCAACTTCGTAAGGCCGAATTGCCACTGAACCTGCGCCGCCTTATTACGCCGCGTTTCTTTAAAAAGAACCTGGATAAACGCCGCGATGAAATGTGGGCCGGGCTTCAGGCACAGCTGATGCGCGAAATCGATCCGCCCTCGCTGGGCGTCCAGCAGATGGTTCAGGTGATTGTCGCTTCGATTGAAAAACAGCTGGGGCAGATGATGGAACGCGCGGCGCTTCTGATTCACTAAGCGCCGTTCAAGGTCTTTGAAAATGCAACAATCCCGGCATTCGATGGGCAAATGTCTGCATCGAATGCCGGGATTGTTTTTTGTTGAGGCGCAGAAGCCTGCAATCAGGCAATGACGCCGATCATACCGAGCTTAAAGCGCGTCGAGCTGCCGCCGTTGGGGAAGAGGGGCATGATTTCGGCCGTGTGATGTCCGGCTGGCAATCCGGAAACGGGGAGATCGCCGCGCACAAAATCCCAACACGTCTGCGCCCAAGCGGGATTGGGGTCGTTTTTGACGATCCATTCGCCGCCGTCTATGCGGATTTTGTAGCCGGCGTAGACATTGCTGCACAGCACATGCAGCACAAGGCCGGTGCCGTCAAATTCGAAAAAGAGCGAGGCTTTGAGCGACGAGGTAAAGAGCACATGATCCACGGAGGGAATGCGGTGTTCATGCAGCTGACGCCAGGGGCCGCGGCGCTCTACCTTGCTGAAGGGCAGAAGATGCGCGTTCTCCCAATGATCGGCGTGTAGCGGTGCGGGCAACGGCTGGGAGAGCGGCTCGGCGCTGTCGATTTCGCGGCGCAGCAGGCGGCAGACGGGCTCAGCATAGATGCGCGCGCCGGCGTCGTCGGGGTGCAGGCCGTCGGGCAACCATTCGTCCCAGCGCAGGAAGCCGTCCATGACCAGATCAAAGGCATAGCGTCCCATGTGAACGCTGCTGAGGCCGTAGTGCTCGGCCAGGTCTTCCCAGTCGCGGATGCTGGTGGGCAGCGTGTCGGCCATCATGGCGTCAAACATATTCTGGCAATAGGTGTAAGTCAGCAGCACGTCGCAGACGTTGTTTTTCATCAGCTTGCGCAGGATGCCTTCACGGCAGGCGCCCCAGGCCTCTTCGCTATCGTTAACCGCCGTTTCGACCAGAACCAGATCGCAGTTCCAGGCCAAAACGTCCTTTTCGACGCGCAGGACGCCATTGAGCGAGCCGGCCGCGCCCTTGGCGATGTTTTCGACATCGACTTTCAGGCCGGGAAACTCGGCAACAAACCAGTCAACCACCTTGTCGCTCCAGCGCCGTCCGTCGTCAACCGGTTCGGTGATGGAGCCGCCGATAAAGCCCAGTGTTATGTGTCTGCGGCGAATGGCCTGAGCCGTGTGATAGAGGGGACGCCGTGCATGAATATAGGATTCGCAGTCTCTCATAAAAGCTCCTTTCAGGTAAGGGATTAGGACATTGCCATGCAGCAATGCTTTAAAACGAGTGTATTATATACTGGATGATGTGAAAATGCAAGAGGGACTTCCCCAAAAACAAACTGTCCATCCGACCGTGATGGAGGGACAGCGCGTATCAGTTTTCGGGTTCGGAAGCTTGTTCTTCCGGGATCTGTTTTTGGACAAGCGCCCATTCGACGCGATGATCGGTCAATTCTTCCACGCGGATGTGCAGGCCGAAGCCGTCCACCTCGGGATGACTGCCGTCCTCGGGGATGGCGGTCAGCTGGCTGAAGATCAGCCCGCCCAGCGTGTCAAATTCGTCGGATTCGATTTCCTCAATGCCGAGGGTTTCGCACAGCGTTTCCAGCTCCACGGAGCCGCTCACACGCCAGGTTCCGTCCGGCAGGGGAATGATATCGGCATCGGCCTGAGGATCGAACTCATCGTAGATGTTGCCAACCAGCTCTTCCAGCAGATCTTCCAGCGTAATCAGGCCGCTGGTGCCGCCGTATTCGTCCACGACGATGGCCATGTGGGTCTTGCGGTTCTGCATTTCCCGAAAGAGCACATCGGCGCGCACCGATTCGGGAATAAAGTAGGGCGGACGCAGCAATTCGCGGATACTTTTGCGCTCGGCCTTGGGGCGGCGCGCGTTGAGCAGATAATCGCGCGTGGTCAGTATGCCGATGACCGTGTCGATGTCGTCCTCATAGACCGGGAAGCGGGAAAAGCCGGTTTCGCGCACCAGATCGACAAATTCCTCTTCGGAGGTTTCGACGTCCACGGCGGTGACGTCCGTGCGGTGAATCATGCAGTCCTCGGCAGTGATGTTGTTGAACTCGAGCACATTTTCGATCAGCTCTTTTTCGCTGCTCTCAATGGCGCCTCGTTCTTCGCCGATGTCCACCATGGCGAGAATTTCGTCCTCAGTGACGTTTTCGCCGGTCTTTTGCGGATCGACGCCGCTTAAGCGAATCAGCAGCGCGGCCAGCGAGCCGGTCAGAAGCGCCATCGGGCGAAAGAGCGTGCGAACCAGCATCATGCCTTCAAAGAGCGAGAGCACCAGCTTGTCGCCCTGTATATTGGCGATGCGCCGCGCCCATTCGACGGCGAAGAGCCGGACGAAGGCGCAGACGGCCAGCAGGATGATCACGAGGCACAGCGCCTGAATCATCGTAGCATTGGCCTTTTCCAGTGCGGGCAGCGTCATAAGCGCATCGGCGCAGGGACATCCCAGCAGCAGCGTGCAGACGGCGCCAAGGAGCAAAAGCACGAAATACTGGGCGCACTGTATGGCTTCGGTCAGGCCTTCGCAGCGGGTCAGACGCTTTAAAAGCGTACGCGCCTTGTCGTGGCCTTCTTCAGCAAGATGTTCAAGACGGGATTCGCTGAGCGATTCAGCGGCGGTTTCCATCAAAGTCAGCATGAGCGTTAGGGCAGTCAGGCAAAGCGGCGCTACGAGCCGCACCCACAAGGGAACGGATTCCAAGATCATTCCTCCTAAAAAGTCACCGGCGCAGGTCTCCACGCCGACATAAAGATAATCTATTATATCATGCTTTGCGAAGGACTGTACAGGACTTGTGTGAATTTTTGTTGATGAATTGAGTTGAAATGCGCTTTTCTCTATGTTATAATGGGGGTGAAACAAGCGGCGCAAGATTTTATTGCGGGAAAGGCAGAGAATACGATGAGACTTCAGAGGATTAACTATGCCGAAGCCATTATCGAACCGTTTTATGATGGCAGTGACAGCAATCGCCCGGATAACAAAATTTCCCAGCTGGTGCATTATGACGTGACGCTTTCCGATCAGTATGCCATATCGGTTAAGCAGGACTGGAACGGCGTGCGCGTGCGCATGGACGGCGGCGCGCCCCGGCGTGCGGAAATGACCAGAGCGTGCGATGTCAATATTTCTGATTTTAATGTGTTCCGTGTCTTCGGTTCCATTCCGGAGGCGGCGCGGCAGACCATTCGCGCCAAGATCGACGGCCAATGGGTGACGCTGTGCGAAGGCGAAAGCGGCATTGGCGGCACGGATGAATATAACTATCCCCTTTCGGGCAACCGGCTGCAGGGTCTGTCCATCATCATGGAGACCGACGGCTCGAAGGACAGCATTCTGCTCTACGAGTGGCTGGGCCTTTCGCATACGGAGCGCGAGGCGGCCATGAACGCGCGCCACAGTGAATTCACGCCCGATTGGCCGGATATGCTGCTCGACGAGGGGACGTTTGAGCCGGAAATCGGCATCATGTTTGGCCGTGAGGACGTGGAGGCGCTGCGCCGCCGCGTGCATACCGAGCCGCTCAAGCCGCTGTATGACGATTTCCTCAAAAAAACCGAGGAATATCTTTCCATTGAGCCGGAGAAATACATCGGCACATACATTCCCAAGCCGGATGGCCGCTGGGTTCGCAAGGGCGACATGGACAAGCCGGAGATGGCGCATGCCATGGGCGCGCTGGCCTTTGTTGGCTTGATCGAGCGCCGCGCCGATATGATGAAAATGGCGGTGCGCATGGCGCTGAGCGTTTCGCATTGCGAGTATTGGACTGAGAGCATTATGGGTGCGCTGCCCGGCTGCGCCTGGCATCATCGCTGCTTTACCGAGGAAGTCTACTGCCGCGGCTGCGCGCAGGTGCTGGACTGGGCGGGCGGCTTTATGACCTCCTACGCCCGGGAAATCATTCTCGATGCCATCATCATGAAGGGCCTGCCCCGTCTTGAGTCCGATTTCAAGCGCCAGGAGTATATCCGCGGCATGAATCAGGGCATCGTCTTCAGCAGCGGCCGAATCTTTGCGCTGATGGCCTGCGCGCACTTCTATCCGCGCTATCGCGATCAGGTGCTGGAGGCCGAGCGTGACATCAATGAGATGATCGGCAATTACATTATGCCCGATGGCGGCACGCCCGAAGGCCCGGTCTATTGGAACTATACCTTCAGCCAGATTATGCCCATCCTTCATCTGCTTTCGCGCTTCCATGGCAAGCCCTTCTCTTCCATGGCGACGCCGGCGCTGAAACAGACCGGACGTTACGGTTTGTCGATGCTTTCGATTACCGAAGACGGCGCGGGTACGATCGGCTTGAACGACGGCCACAACGGACAGCGTTATCTGGCCGATCTGATGTCGTCCTTCTATGCGCTAACCGGGGACAAGGCCTATCTTCAGCTGACGGCGCTGACGCTCAAAGAGAGTAAGGGCTCTCCCTATCTGTTTATCATAGCGCCCGACGAGATCCCCTCGGCGGAGCCGCTGGTTCAGGAGGGGTTCTCTCACTGGCCGGCCATCGGGCAGACACACATCGTTCGCAGAAGCGAGACTTTGGGGCGCACGGCGCTGCATTTCTACAGCGGTCTGGCTGATGTGGGGCATTATCACATGGACAAGGGCAGCCTGGTGCTGGAAACCGAGCAGGAGGCGCTGCTGTTTGACCGTGGCGTTTTGAGCTATGCTCATCCGGATACCATGCTGTGCGGCCTGCCGGAATACCACAATCTGCTCTATCCCGAACTGAGCGGCGCGCGGCCGCGCCAGAAGCCCACGCGCGACGGCGCGTATCTGCTGGAGACGCGCTTTGAAAACGGCGTTTTTGAAACGGCAGGCGATATCACGAAGGCGTGGGACGACGAACGCGTTTTGAAGGATGTGCGCCGCATCGTCAGCGATTGCCCCGAGATTTTCCAGGTTGAGGACAGCATGACGCTCTCGGAGAATGCACCGGCGATGGTGCTGTTTAATACGCTTTATCCCTGCGAGGTGATTGAGGGCGGCGTGATCGTTCACGGTGAGACGGCCGATGTGCTGATTCAGGCCGAGGACTGGACGCCGGAGACGATCGAATGCGTTTCCTATGGCGTGGATGATCACGAGCGACCGGTGAATCGCATTGCCCTGCACAGCGCGGCGGCCTGTGAGCATCACCTGACGACCCAGCTGACGCTGGTAAAAAAGTAATACAAAACCTCAAAGCGAACCGTTTGGCTAGGCTGTGACCTGGGCGGGCGGTTCGCTTTTTATCCAAAAATCTGCGCGGCGGCCGGGGGATGGCTCCTTTTTTAACATGGAGGACATACTGTTGTGCTAATCTAAATAAGATAAGACAGGCGAAAAAATGTGGGAACAAAAACGGTCGGATGCTGTCAAAATAAGCGTTAT
Organism: uncultured Oscillospiraceae bacterium; assembly: GCA_964406835.1. Lineage (GTDB taxonomy): Bacteria > Bacillota > Clostridia > Christensenellales > Aristaeellaceae > Firm-10. Next base: position 8,605 of record CAYOTH010000007.1, on the reverse strand, counting down.
GACATTTTATTCCGCATGAGAACATGCGAAAAAGGAACCGGGAGGTGCGGGCGGTTCGCTTTTTATCCAAAAATCTGCGCGGCGGCCGGGGGATGGCTCCTTTTTTAACATGGAGGACATACTGTTGTGCTAATCTAAATAAGATAAGACAGGCGAAAAAATGTGGGAACAAAAACGGTCGGATGCTGTCAAAATAAGCGTTATGACATTTTATTCCGCATGAGAACATGCGAAAAAGGAACCGGGAGGTGAGCGATCATGCGGGGAGATTTATATGAATTGGTCGCCTATGCGGCGCGCTACTGGTTTGCACTGTTGGCGGTGCTGGTGGTCTTTTACGGCTGGCGCGCCTGCGTGAAGGACAACAGGCGCGCCCGGATTCTGCGCAGTCAGGCGCGAGGCACGGGTTGCGTGGGCGAATTGGTGCTCTTGGAGGACGGGACAAAAAAGAAGCGCAAGCGGCCGGAACACTATCAGTTTGGTGCGGAAGCCGTGATTGGCTCAGGCTCGGCGGCCGATGTGCGCATACGCGCGCACGACGTGCGCAAAAAGCATATTTTTATGACCTATCGCTGCGGTGAGATGGTTTTGCACGCCATTGACGGCGCTGAGTTTGACGCGCCCATGGCTCCGACGGGCGAAATGGTGCTGCGCGACGGGGACATGCTCATAATCGGCCGGCTCAAGTTGACGCTGGTTTTCTTCAATGCGGAGGATGCGGCCCCGGATGAGGCCGGAAACGCGCCGATCAAGGCGGCGCAGGTGCTGCCCGAGGATGTCTCGGATGACGAATTTGAAGACGTATGGGAGTAGAAAAATGGCAAAACGAAGCATATCGGTTGAAACCATGCGCCGGTCGCTGAAGCGTGCGAATGTATCGTTTTTGTTGTACATCATCGTGCTGTTTCAGATTTCGGCCATGATGATGCTCTCTCTTAAAGGCGACGATGTGGACATGCAGTCGCTGCTGCTGGCGGGTATTATGCCGGTAGTTACGGTGCTGATGGTCAAGGTGCTGCCCAAAATCTGGAAGATTGACACGCTGATTTTGACGTTGGTGCTCTTTCTCTGTTCGGTCAGCATAACAACGCTGACGGCGGTGGCCCGCTCTCCGATCACGCCGCGCAATCAGGCCATTTATATTGCGGCCGGATTGATCGCGATGCTGGCGGGCATCGTTTTTATCAGGAATTTCAAAAACTGGGGGCGCTGGAAGGTCTTTTTCATGCTCTGTTCGCTGGGCTTTATTGCGCTGCCGCTGGTGATTGGCGACTGGCATGATGGTGCCAAGAACTGGATTACGATTAAAGCGGACACGCTGACCATTCAGCCCTCCGAATTTGTCAAGCTGTCGCTTTCGGTTGTGTTGGCCTCCTGCCTGTCAGAGCGGCAGAGCCGGACGATGAAATTTGTGGCGGTGGTCTTTGGCGCGCTGTTGTGCGTCATATTGCTGCTGGAACGAGATCTGGGCGCGCTGCTGCTTTACTTTTTTACGACGGTGATTCTTTATTTCATCGCCAGCAGCAATGTGCTTATATCACTTCTGGGGCTGGGCGCGGGGGCGGTCGGCTCGGTGGGCGCGTATTATATGTTTGCGCATGTGCGCCGCCGCGTTGTGGCCTGGCTCAATCCCTGGGCGGATTATGAAAACAGCGGCTATCAGATTATCCAGTCGCTCATTGCCATAGGCAGCGGCGGGATATTCGGCATGGGATTGGGGCTGGGAATGCCGCGCGTGATTCCGCTTTACCATTCCGATTTTGTGTTTGCCGCGCTGTGTGAGCAGTTTGGCTATCTTTTTGCGCTTTGTCTTCTGGCCGTGTATGTGCTGATTATTATGCGCGGCGTCTCCATTGCCATGAGCTGCCGAAGCAGCTTTCACGCGCTTTTGGCCTTTGCCATTGTGACGCTTCTGGGCCTTCAGACGCTGCTCATTGTGGGCGGCAACATTCGCCTGATTCCGCTGACCGGCGTGACGCTGCCCTTTATTGCGGCGGGCGGCTCGTCCATGGTCAGCTGCATGGGCGGCATCGGGTTGCTGCTGGGCATATCCTCGCTCAATGCCGATCAGGACGCCGAGGATGTGCGCCGCGCCGAATGGCAGGAGGGTGAAGCAGCATGAAGGAAATCAGACGAAACATGCGCCTGATCGGCACGCTGATACTGTGCCTGTTCATTGGCACGGGCGGCTGGTTTGGCTATACGGCCTTCACTCAGGGTTCGCGCTGGGCAACCAGCGGCTATAACACACGCCTGAACAGCGCCAAAAAGAACGTGACCATGGGGACGATTACCGACCGGGACGGCTATGTGCTGGCCTATACCGACGAGGCGGGCGAGCGCTGCTATTCTTCGGATATGTCCATTCGCCTGGCTGTGTCGCAGACGGTGGGCGATACCATGAGCATGTCGGGTACCGGCGTGCAGACGTTTTTTGCCGGGACGCTGGTGGGCATGTCCGGTTCGATCATCGACCGCACATGGCAGTGGCTCAGCGGCGAGGCGACTCGCGGTGACGATATTCAGCTGACGGTTGACGCCAAGCTTTCAGGCGTCATAGCCCGTTCGTTTCCGTCAGGCTATAACGGCGCGGCGGTGGTGCTCAATTACAAGACCGGCGAAATCCTGGCGATGGTCTCCATGCCTGAATACGACCCGGCCAGCCTGGGTACCGGCGTGGCCGATACGGCCTATCTGAATCGCTGCTTGCAGGGACTCTATACGCCCGGCTCGGTTTATAAGATTGTGACGCTCTCGGCGGCGCTGGACAATCTGACGGGGCTTATGAACCGCACGTTTGTCTGCCAGGGCGCACAGGATTTCGGTGGAGCCAGCGTCACTTGTCTGAGCGGACGCAAGGCGCACGGCGATATTGACCTGAAAACCGCCTTTGCCCAGAGCTGCAACGTGACCTTTGCCGAGCTGAGCTATGAGCTGGGGCGCGTGACCATGCAAAATACGGCTGAGGCCTTCGGCTTCAATGAGAATTTTGCCTTTTCGGATATTGTTCTTTATAATTCGAGCTATCCGGCGGATGTATCTTCCGTCAACGAGCTGGCCTGGACTGGCGTGGGACAGGGCCGCGTTTTGGTGACGCCCATGCACATGGCGATGATCGCTTCGGCTGTGGCCAACGACGGCGTGATGATGGAGCCTAAACTGGTTAAGCAGATTACCGGCGCGACTGGCCTGCCCCGGCTGCGCTCCTCGGGCGGCATGTACCGGCGGGCCATGAGTGCAAATACGGCCGCGCAGGTGGGCGATTATATGCGCGATACCGTCGAAAACGGCACCGGAAAAAAGGCAAGGATTTCTGGCTATACCGTCTGCGGCAAAACCGGATCGGCTGAGACGAGCAACGATAAATCCGTCAGCACCAACGCCTGGTTTGTGGGCTACCTGGAGAGCGAGGCTTGTCCTTATGCCGTGGCCGTGGTGCTCGAACAGGCCGGCTCCGGCGGCGATCTGGCGGCGACGCTGGCTTCGAAATGCCTGACGGAGGCCGTCGAGCTGGTGGGCGCGCAGGGATAGCGACCGGCGATTTTAGCAGGGTTTACCAAGGGAAGAGAAAGATAAAGGAGAGATCGGGTTATGGAACTTAGGGACATTCAGGGACTGACTCAAAGTGTGCGGGAGCGGATTCAGAAGGTCATCGTCGGCAAGAGCGATACGGTGGAGCTGATGCTCTGCGCGATGATTGCGCGCGGCCATGTGCTGCTGGAGGATGTGCCCGGCACGGGCAAGACGGTGATGGCCAAGTCGCTGGCCAAATCACTGGATTGCGCCTTTTCACGCATACAGTTTACGCCCGATCTTCTGCCTTCCGATGTGACGGGATTGAGCATATTCAATGCCCGAACCGAGGATTTTGAATTTAAGCGCGGCCCGGTGTTTACAAATATTCTGCTGGCGGACGAAATCAACCGCGCCACGCCGCGCACGCAGTCGGCGCTTTTGGAGTGCATGGAGGAGCGCCAGGTCACGGAAAGCGGCGTTACCCGCGCGCTGGACGAGCCGTTTTTGGTTGTGGCCACGCAGAACCCCGTCGAGACGCAGGGTACCTTTCCGCTGCCCGAAGCGCAGCTGGATCGCTTTTTGATGAAGCTGCGCCCCGGCTATCCGGACACTGACGAGGCGCTGGCCATACTCGATCGCTTTATCTGCAACAATCCGCTCTCCGAGCTGACGCCCTGCGCGACAGCGGAGGATATTAAGAGCGCTCAGGCGCTGATTGGCACGGTGCATGTCTCTTCGGCCGTGCGCCGCTATATGGTGGAGCTGGTTGAAAAGACGCGTGAGATGCCCGAGGTTGAGACCGGCGTCAGCCCGCGCGGCCTGCTGGCGCTTCTGCGAGCCTGCCAGGCCTGGGCGGCGATGAGCGGCCGGGATTTCGTGACGCCCGATGACGTCAAGGCGCTGGTTGTGCCGGTGCTGGCGCATCGCATTATTCTGGGCGGTATGTATGGCCGCAGCACGAAGAGCGAGGAGGTCGTGCGCGAGGCGCTGCATCAGATCACGGCGCCGGTCGAATCCGGCGAAAGGGTGTGACGGGGCATGAACATCCTCTGGATATTGGCTTCGGTCGGCACAGTGGTGCTGATCGAGGCTGTGCTCAGCCGCCTTTTTGGCCTTAAAGCCATAGAATACACCCGTTCCTTCAGCAGCAAGCGCGTGACGGAGGGCGAGAAGGTTGAACTGGTCGAGGTGATTCGAAACCGCAAGCTGCTGCCCGTGCCGTGGATTCGCGCCGAATCGCGCATATCGCCCAATCTGCGCTTTGGACGCGGCCATGAAAACGAGGATGCGCGGGAAATCAGCGCCGATCAGTATCATAAATCGGTGTTTTATCTGGGGCCGTTTTCGCAGATACGCCGTCGGCACGACGTGTCATGCTTGAAGCGCGGTCATTACGAGGCCGGTTCAGTGGCGCTGACGGCCGGCGATCTGCTGGGGGCGAGCCAGCAAACCCGGCAGTTGCAGCTGAACTGTGCGTTGGATGTTTGCCCGCGCCTTTTGTCGGAGGACGAGCTGGATACGCCTTCCACGCGCTGGCAGGGCGAGGTGGCCGTTCGCCGCTGGATTATGCCAGATCCGTTTCTGGTGTCCGGCATACGCGATTACCGAAGCGGTGATCCGATGCGCGATGTTCACTGGCGGGCCTCGGCGCGCCTGGGAACTTTGCAGGTCAAGACGCGCGATTACACGGCGGACCCAAGGATGCTGGTGGTGCTCAACGTTCAGGCCACGGAGGAGCAGTGGGGCGATTTGATGGATTACGAGCAGGAGGGCATCGAGCAGGGTATTCGCATGGCGGCGACGCTGTGCGCGCGGGCGCTGAGAGCGGGCGTTGAGGCTGGTTTTGCGTCCAATGCCTGTTTGTTTGGCGAAAAGGGCAGCGGAAAGACGGTCTATATTCCGGCGAAGAGCGCCTCCGGCCAGCTGGACACGCTGCTTGTGGCCATGGCGCGGCTGGAAATTCACCGCGAGATGACCTTTCCGACTTTTCTGGAGACGCTGTATGAATTGCGCAACGCCGATATTCTGATTCTTTCGCTGTATGACAGCGAGCAGATTGAAGCGCGCGTGGATCGGCTCAGGCAATGCGGCAATTCGGTGACGCTGATGAAGCTGGAAAGGGGGAAACGGCGTGAAAAGAGTCATTCGCAAACTGCTTGAAGCGGTTTATTTTCTCTTGTGTTTTCTGCCGCTTCCGCTGATGATTGGCTTTGCGCTGCTGGAGGAAGGCTTTGCGCTGCTGGCGATGACGGCCTGTGTTATTCCGCTGGCCTATGTCGTTTCGCTGCTGCCCGGCTATGTAGGCGGACGTGCCCAAACGGTTATGCAGCCTGAGCACGTCAGCCGGTCGTCAGATCCGGATCCGGATTGCAATCTGCGCCGGGATACGCATGAAGACGAGGAAAAGCGGCAGGCCTTTCCGCTGCGCGCGGTGGTCTGCGCGGTGCTGTTTGTGGCCATTGCGGTTTATCTGTTCTTGGGTCCGGCGAATCGGCTGGTGCAGGATTGGCTGGTGCGGGCCATTGTCAGCCTGACGCCTGCGGTGATGTTCCCTATGGCGCTGGTGTTCTGTGCGTCCGGGCGCAGCGTCGATACGCGCAATGTGATCATCGGCGTGGTGCTTTACGCCGTTTCGGGAATTGCAGCGCTGGCCATTCGCGTACAGGCGCTGGATATCTGCCTGGCGCTGGGCGGCGCGCTGTTTATGATTTCATCGATCTGGCTGATTAACGATGAGGCCATGCACACCGGCGCGGCCTCCCGCACGGGCGTGAAGCCCCCGGCAGCCATGAGACGGCACAACCGGGCGCTGCTCATTGGCCTGATGGCGCTGGCAGCGCTGGTGGCTGCCTTTAACTGGCTCAAGGAAAAGACGGCATGGCTTGTTCAGAAGACTGCGTCGCTTGTGGGGCGCGCCCTGATGGCATTGGCCCGCTTTTTCAGCGGCGAGCAGGGAACGGGCGGTGCTTCGGGCAGCGGCGATGAAACGCTGGATTTGTCCGCGCTGGGCGAGGCACAGGAGCCTTCTCTCTTTTGGGAGATCATGACCTATGTGGCCTATGTGCTGGCGGCTGTGGTGGTTTTGGCGCTTTTGTATCTGGCTGTCCGCAAGCTGATTGTGCTTGCTAAAAAGCTGGTCGTGCATCTGAGCGCATGGATGGGGCGCGTGACACAGGCTGTGGGCGAGGACTACCGGGATGAGCAGGAGAGTCTACTCGATTGGGGTGATGTGCGCCGGGATATGAGTCAGAGAGTGAAGAAACGCCTGGGCGCGCTCTTTGCGCGGGAGAAGAAGTGGGAGCAGATGACGGCGCCGGAGAGGGCGCGCTATCTGGTGCGCACGCTCTATCGCCGAGGACATGTCGCGGCGGATGATCGCACGCTGCGAGAGGCGTTGCCTGATTTGAACGTACCTGACCCCGAGGCTCTGGCGGCCGCTTATGAGACGGCGCGCTATGCCGAGCGGGAGCCGGAGGCAGCGGTGCTTGAGCAGCTCAGAAAGGATGCGCGCGCATGAACGACGCTCTGCGGTTGAAAATTGAAAATCTGCCCGATTCGCCCGGATGCTATCTGATGAAATCGCAGGGAACGATCATTTATGTGGGCAAGGCGATTAACCTTAAGAACCGGGTGCGGCAGTATTTTCACGACAGCAAAAGCCATACGCCCAAGGTGCGCGCGATGGTCGAAAAGGTCGATGACTTTGACATTGTGCTGGTGGACGGCGAGCTGGAAGCGCTGATTCTTGAGTGCAATCTCATTAAGCTGCACAAGCCTTGGTACAATATCCTTCTCAAAGACGACAAGCATTATCCCTATATTCGCGTGGACATGACGGCGCCTTACCCGGCGGTCGAGCTGGTGCGCAGCACGCAGAAGGACGGCGCCCGATATTTTGGACCCTTTATGAGCGCGACGGTGGTGCGCGAAATGCTGGATATTGTGCGCACGGTCTTCCCGGTGAGGAGCTGTACGCGCGCCCTGACGCCCGGACGCTGCCTGCGCCCGTGTGTGCATCATCAGATTGGCCGCTGTCCCGCGCCGTGCGCCGGTCTTACTTCCGAGGCCGATTACAAGGCGACGATGAAGCGGGTGATGGAGTTTTTGGGCGGCGATGAGGCCGGTGTGCGCGCCGAGCTGACCGCGCAGATGCAGGCCGCTTCGGCTGAAATGAACTATGAGCATGCCGCGCTGTGCCGCGATCGCCTGATTGCCGTGGAATCGATCATGCAGAAGCAGAAAGCCATTGTGACGGGCGGAGGCGATCAGGATGTGCTGGCTGTGCTCACCAAAAACGACGACGCCATGGTGCAGGCGCTTCTTGTGCGCGGCGGCAAGATGATCGCCTCGGAGCATCACATGCTGGAGCGCGCCGGGGACGAAGCGCCGGGCGAAATTCTGCTTTCGTTTATCATGCAGTATTACGGTGGGGAGCGCGCGCCGGCTCGGGAGATTCTGGTCAGCCATGAACTGCTCGAGGGCGATGTGCTTGAGGATATTCTAAGCGAGCAGCGGGGCGGGCGCGTCAAGGTGCTCTGTCCTCAGCGCGGCGAGAAGCGTCGCCTGATTGAGATGGCGCTTAAAAACGCCGCCGATGCCGCCGACAAGCGGGAAAAGCAGCTGGCCGGAAGCCGCGCGCGCACCATTGGGGCACTGGAGGAATTGCAGCAGGCTTTGGGATTGGACAAGCTGCCCGTGCGCATTGAGGGCTATGACATTTCCAACACGCAGGGCGCGCAGTCGGTTGGCTCGATGGTCGTGATGAAAAACGGCCGATCCTCCAATCGGGATTATCGGTATTTCAGGATACGTACAGTTGAAGGCCCCAACGACTTTGCCTCTATGAACGAAGTGTTGACCCGGCGTTTGAGTCATGGCCTGGCCGAGCGGGAGGAGCGCGCCGAAAAGGGGCTCAGCCCCGAAGGCGGCAAGTTTTCTGAGCTGCCCGATCTGATCCTCATCGACGGCGGACGCGGGCAATTGGGCGCGGCGATGCGCGCTCAGCACGAGCTGGGGCTGAATATTTCCATGTTTGGTCTGGCCAAGCGCATTGAGGAGATCATTTTGCCGGATGAGGACGAGTCCATAC